>JAISEA010000042.1 GCA_031264475.1 Treponema sp.
GTACAATCGTGTTTAAATTCCCTTTAACCCTTGCTTTTCGTAGAAATTTTGTTATATTATTTTATTATGTCTGAA
This sequence comes from Treponema sp., assembly GCA_031264475.1. The sequence goes on from JAISEA010000042.1 coordinate 76, forward strand.
CAAAACGTTATCCCCATTGAACAAGTATTACCAAACAAATTACCATTAGTGAGCCTTACGGGGCGTCCTATTTTCCCCGGAGTTTTCACTCCTATCATGATATTAAACCCGTCTGATATGCGCCTCGTTGAGAACGTTACGGCTGGAGATGGACTCATAGGATTAGTCTTGTTGTTGAACGACGTGGAAACGCCCGCCATTGACGACCTTTACAAGGTTGGAACCGCGGCGAAAATCGTCAAGAAGATCAATATGCCAGACGGCGGCATCAATATTTTCATATCAACGATTAAACGATTTAAGATAAGAAAATCCTTGAGCTTTCAAAACCCCATGATCGCCGCGGTACAATATTTGGATGAAGTCGAAGACGACACCCCTGAAGTAAAGGCGCTCACACGCGCACTCGTCTCTGAAATGAAGGAACTTTCCGAGAATAACCCGCTCTTCTCCGAGGAAATGCGCCTCAACATGATCAACATTGACCACCCCGGTAAGATTGCGGACTTCATCGCCAGCATCCTCAACATTGACAAAACCGAACAGCAGAAGACGCTCGAAGAGATCAATGTAAGACGACGCATGGAACAGGTACTCGTCTTCATCAAGAAAGAACAGGAACTGTTGCGGATACAAAAACGCATCCAAAGTGAAATAAACGAAAGAATCAACAGATCCCAGCGCGAGTATTTTCTGAAAGAAGAGATGAAGGCGATCAGAACCGAGCTTGGGCAGGCTGGAGACGCAAAAGCTTCTGAGTATCAACGGTTCAAGGAGCAATTCGACTCCTTGCATTTCGAGGGCGAGATAAAAGAAACCGTCGAGCGGGAACTTGAAAAGTTCAATATACTTGAGACCCATTCGCCTGAATACCCGACCACCCGCAACTACTTGGATATGATCGCCACCCTGCCTTGGAAGGATGCGAAGCCTGAAAGTTTCGATCTCAAGACCGCGCGGAAGATTTTAGAAAACGATCACTACGGGCTGAAGGATGTGAAGGAACGCATCGTAGAGTATCTTGCGGTACGCAAGCTCCGCAATGGAAGCAAGACAGACTCGGCGGTCGGCTCGATCCTTTGTCTCGTGGGACCGCCGGGGGTGGGCAAGACTTCGGTCGGCAAGTCTATTGCCCGCGCCTTGGGCAAGAAGTTCTTTCGTTTTTCCGTGGGCGGTATGCGGGACGAGGCGGAAATCAAGGGACACCGCAGAACTTACATCGGCGCGATGCCGGGGAAGATAATACAAGGGCTGAAGATTACCAAGAGCAAGTCTCCGGTATTTATGATTGATGAGATTGATAAGATGGGCGCAAGCTATCAAGGAGACCCGGCGAGTGCGCTTCTTGAAGCGCTTGATCCGGAACAGAACAACAACTTCCGCGATCACTACCTGGACCTGCCTTTTGATATTTCCCGCGTATTTTTCATAGTTACCGCGAACACGCTTGATACTATTCCGCCCGCGCTTCTTGACCGCATGGAGATCATTGAGTTGCCGGGTTACATCAACACGGAAAAGCTGGAGATTGCGCGGCATTATTTGGTACCGAAGAGCCTTGAAAAGAACGGGTTAAAAAAGGCTCAGGTGAAGTATTCAAAGGAAGCTCTCCTCTACATAGCCAACTGTTATGCGCGGGAGTCTGGGGTGCGGGCTTTTGAAAAGAACTTGGATAAGATTCACCGCAAGGTTGCGAAGGAAATCGTCGAAGGAAACGAGGCAAGCGCGCAGTCAGATCAACCTGAAGTTCCTGAAGAAAAGGCTATTCCCGCGAGTCAAGACAAGGGGTTAAGAAAGATCGACAAGACAAACATTGAAGAACTGCTTGGCAAGCCGCTTTTTCCGGAAGGAGAACTCAAGAAGGCGAGTCTGCCCGGTATGTCGCTGGGGCTTGCGTGGACGAGTATGGGGGGAGACACGCTCATCATAGAGGCGACGTCCATTGCGGGCAAGGGTGAGTTCATTCTCACGGGCAACATGGGCGACACGATGAAGGAGTCTGCGATTATCGCGCTGACGGTGGCGCAGAAGTGGAGTATTGAGCATTACGGGCTTGACCCGAAATGGTTTGAGAACAACCACATTCACCTCCACATTCCTGCGGGCGCAACGCCCAAGGATGGTCCCTCTGCTGGCGTTACTATGGCGACTGCGCTCTGTTCTTTATTCAAGAACCGCGCTATTAAAGATAAACTCGTAATGACGGGCGAGTTGAGTCTGACGGGACAGGTTCTTCCCATTGGCGGTTTGAAGGAAAAGACCGTAGCCGCGGCGCGTAACAAGGCGCGGCACGTCATCATTCCCAAGAAGAACATCCGTGATCTCGACGACATTCCCGAAATCGTCAAGAGCGGGCTTGAGTTTCATCCGGTCGAAACCTTCGCCGAAGCTCTCGACATAGCTTTGCTCTGACGCGCGAGGCGCTGTCTAATATTCAGACACATTCATAATGTCCTCTGACACTCTCTGAAGGTATTCGGTACACTCTCATAACATCCTCTGACACTCTCCAAAGATATTCAGACCTGTTCGGAACGTCATCTGACACTCTCGGAAGGTATTCGGACACGTTCGGAACGTCCTCTGACACTCTCCGAAGGTATTCGGTACACTCTCCAAAGGTATTCAGACCTGTTCAGAACATCATCTGACACTCTCCGAAGGTATTCGGACACGTTCGGAACGTCCTCTGACACTCTCCGAAGGTATTCGGTACATTCTCAGAACGTCCTCTGGCACTCTCCGAAGGTATTCGGTACACTCTTATAACATCCTCTGGCACTCTTCGAAGGTATTCGATACACTCTTATAACGTCCTCTGGCACTCTCTGAAGGTATTCGGTATACGTCCAGAATGTCCTCGGTGTCAGATACCCTATCACAGTCTATCACAGTGAAATATCGCATATTTGACAAATATCCGCTTGACTCTAGCCTAAAAGTTTCTAATAATTAAATAAAGCGGGTACGACTCGCTAACCATTCTTTTGAATGGCAAGCTTAAAAGTCTTTGTTCAGAAACATAGGGCAGACGAGTCTTTGTCGCTTACCGTTGATGAGTTGTTCTTCATAAATGGAGGGCGATACCAACAGCAGTGGCGGCAAAGGTTAATCGTCAAATGAGTATGGTCTTGGTTTCAGGATAGTCAAGGAGGTAACTATGGATGGCAGGAAAGCTTCGTTTCCTCGGTTGTTTACGGTGATTTGTTTAACGGTCATCGTGGGGATTACAGTGTCGGTATCAATTGTGTTTTTTATCGTCTTCCGTTCCCAGTCCTATAAACAGATTGAAATCAATACCAGCGAAAGTCTGAGCCATTTGCGAGATAAAGTGGTTGATAGGTTTAGAGAATGGTCTGAGCTTATCACCTATGTGTCTATCGGGGCCGCGCCTTTTATGGCAACGGAACCCGCGGATACCCAAGCTCTTTTGCGGCTTTTTAGCCGTTCTATGGCTGTACAGTCTGACATTTGGCATATTTATGGTACCAACAACTTGGTCTGGAATCAACCGGGAGGGTATGTGGTGTATGGGAATGGCAGTATGCCTAGCGCCGATTGGGACAACACCACCCGGAACTGGTTTATCGGCGCAAAAGAAAATCCGGGAAAAGTGGCTTATGCAGACCCCTATATCGCTGACAGCAACGGCAAACTAACCACGGCCATATCAACTAATGTGTATGATGAACAGGGACAGGATGTAGGGGTGGTTTCAGGAAACGTTTCCATTGATTTTCTGAACGAACTGCTGAGGGAGAGCGCCTTTGTTCCCGGACAAAACACCTACTTTCTCAATCAGGAAGGTCTGTTTATTACTCATCAGGATATAGACGCGGTGTTACAAAGAAACTTCTTCACCGACTTTGCCCTAGACCATTATCGCTCCGCCATCTTGGACGCCCAGACCTTTTCCACCATAGATCAAGACTTGTTCATCTATTCCGTAACCATCCCCGAAGTAAATTGGATACTAGTCTCCACTATCCCCCGTTCCTTCATATTCGCCGAAGCTACCAGCCTCTTGGTCAAGATAATCGCTATCAACCTCGTGTTGGTTGCCTTGGCCGTGGTGATGTCCATTGTCCTTACACGCATCCTCCAGAATGAACGGGATGAGATAACCGCGATGATGGACAACCTGAAGGTTGGATTTTTCCTCATGGATCAGCGCTATACGATTCAGGGGCAGTACTCCGTGTGCCTTGAAACGATGCTGGGGAGTAAAGACTTGAAGGGGAGGGACTTCATCGGGCTTTTGGCAACATCGCTTAAAGAGACGGAACAGGAGAGTCTCAAGGACTATTTCGCTATGGTGGTTAATCGGTCTTTTGATCAAGCTGTGTTAGAGGACATCAATCCGTTACAGGAGTTTGCGTATAACGGGGCAGAGGGAGCGGAGAAGACCTTGAGTTGTGGGTTTACGCCGGTAAATCGGGGGAATAAGACGGTGTACATCTTGGGGACTATGCAGGATATAACGGTGGAGACGGCATTGCAACGGCAACTAGCGCAGGAGGAGCAGAAACTACAAGAGGAGATGCGGGCGCTCTTTGAGATGATTCAGGTGGAGCCTCGTGTTTTCAGCGATTTCTTGGAAGACTTGGAGTATGAGTTTGATAGGATTCATAAGATACTAGAAGACCGCAGTCAGGCGACATCAAAGGCGGTGGTGGATTTGTACCAGTCGGTACACGCGATAAAGTCCAATGCGTTGATTGTGGGGTTGAATAATTTCAGCATAAAGGTACATGGGTTGGAGTCGAAGATCAAGGAGATGAGGGAACAAAAGGCGATAGCAGTGGAGGATATGCTGGGGTTAGCGATGGAGATTGAGCAGTTGATGTTGGAGAAGGATAAGTTTAAGAACACGATAGATAAGATACGGACGTTTAAGGTGAGCAGTGGAACGAAGCAGTATGAGCAGGTATTGGTGGAATCGCTGAACCGCGCGGCTCAGCGTGCGGCGGAGGATTTGGGGAAGCAGGTACGGTTGGCGGTAGATAAGCTTGAACCGGGGCTACTGGAACACGGTCCTCGGCGGCAGGTGAAGGATATATTGCTACAGTTGGTACGGAATGCGGTATGCCACGGGATAGAAGCGCCTGACGAGCGGCGGGAAAAGGGCAAGGAGGAGGTGGGGCTTATTCAACTGATGGTACGGGAGAAGGAGGATAAGCTTCAGATAAAGCTCAAGGACGATGGGCAGGGAATTAATTTTGATAAGATACGGGAACGGGCGGAGCGGTTACAGCTCATCAGGGGAGAAGAGATGGGCAGGGATAAGAATCGGTTATTACAGGCAATATTTACGGCTGGTTTCAGTACCGCGGACGAGGCGGGGTTACATGGGGGGCGAGGGATAGGATTAAGTCTGGTATGGGAGCGGATACGGGACATAGGCGGGAGTATTAAAGTACAGACGGAAGCGGGGAAGGGGACGGCATTTATTTTGTATATTCCTCGTTAAATAAGTCCGAAGAAGGAAAGAGCAATTAGCAGTTAGCAGTTAGTAGTTAGCAAAGAGCAAAGAGCAGGATCCCCGCGCTTCGATAACTATTTCTAATATTAGCTCGCCTGTCTTCCTTTGCTCATTACTCATTATTCATTGCTCTTTATTCTTCTTCCTTTGCTCTCTGTTCACTAGTAACCTACTAGTGAGTAATGAATAGTTAGCAGGGAGTAAAGAGCAAATAATAGAAAAAGCAGGAGAGATTTGAGAACTATAGGTTGAATTTTGCGTAACTTGCGTTATAATGAGGTATATGATGCTGTTGTTTAACAGTTTCAAAGGTCGCGTATGCGGGCTTTCAAACAGGTTTCTACAATTCTAAAAATTGGAAAAGCCTATCTCTAAAGGAGTATTTTATGAAAAAAATGATTTTAACGGTTCTGCTCTCCGTGAGCGCAATCATGGGTTTCGGACAAGACGTTTTGGATAACGCCATCGAAAAGGCGGGTAAAAACCTGAGTGGCAAATTGAAAGGAGGGTATGTACTTTTGCTTGACATATTCGCGCCCGACGCGGAAGACGCAGGCAAATATATTACCTACGGCTTACAGACTCAGCTTGTAAACAACAAAGGATTAGGACTAGTTGATCGTTCCGGCGTCATAAACGGAGAAATCGCTTACCAACTCTCCGGGAGCGTCAGTGACGACACCGCCCAGTCTATAGCCAATCAAATCGGAGCCTCCGCAGTGATATACGGCGTCTTTGAGAGACTAGGCTCGTCGTATCAACTCAGTCTCAGAATCATCGGCGTTGGAACTACCCGCGTTCTCTACGCCGAAGTTTTCGGCATAAGAAAGGACAAGCGGCTGTCCGATTTATTGGGCGAAGGCATGGCGGTTTCTCAACAAATAGCCGAGCGGATAAGGGAATTGGAACAGGTCGGAGAATTTGGACCCAATTGGGTTGGCGATTCCAAAAGCTACGGAATGTTAAAATATGAGAACAAACAACCTCATGAAGCCACTGATTGGGTATATAAAGTCATCTCCGCGAGTGGAACTTCCGAATCCGCGGCGAAAGGCGCCGTCCGTCGGGCTATCCAACAACAGCTTGTTGAGGGAATCTCCACTGTGTTTCAATCGATTATGGATTCCACAATAAACGCGGCGCAGGATATATACGGTGATTATACGGAGATAGCGGATGTAATGACGCAGGCCTGTAGCGCGGCAAGGGCGCGGGTTCCTAACTACAGCGAGCTTCAGCAGTATACAGCAACTACACAACGCGAGGACGGAAGGACTCGTTATACGGTTTATCAACTTATACGTATCTCGGAAAGCGATATGAAAGCCGCTGTAGCCAGCGTAGATGTCGCGCAAATATTCAAAATCTTGGATGCGAAAGTACAGGAACTACATAACGGCGATAAAATGCCCCAAGACATTACCATAAATATAACAAACAACGAAACCTATGTAACGCAGATAAACCAGACTGCGATGTCTTACATCGAAGTCAACGGTTTCTAACCTTTTTCCCGTGGTTTGCGGCGACTGTCGTAAACCACGTTGTTTATTTAGAGACAATATGAAAAACATATTTTTATTTTTGATCGGGACCGCGGTCATATCCGCCGCACTTTTCGCCCAGGAGATTCCCCAAGACTGGGACAAGGTTATCCCCCGCGACACGCCTGACTTCCGTTATAAAGTCGGCGTATCCGCCCCCTCCACGTCAGAACAAGCCGCGGCAAACGGAGCAAGAAACGACGCGCTGAAACAATTCGCCTCCTCCATCGTAACAAACGTCTCAACAGAGGAGACGGAACTCTCATTCGGACAAGACCTCGGAGACGGCGTATTGGAAGTTCGCGTAACCTATAAGGGAGAAGCGTCTTTCTCTTCAAAGATACAGCTTTCTGGCTTTAGTGAAATCGACCGCAGGGTTGAAAAAGGCAGAAACGGCGAATATATCGGTCGTTCCCTTACCCGTGTGAGCGCGGAAGATTACAACAAGGCGCGATACGCGGTTGACAACGAGCCAGCCGCGGCGCGAAGTTACCGGTTCTTCGTCAGGAACATCCCCGCGCTCGCCAATGCACCCGCACGACCAGCCGGCTATGAAGACTATATGACGTGGTTAATGGACTATTGCGTCATCCTTTCTATTCAAAATAGAGACGATCCGAGTCTGGAGCAATTCGTCAAAAAGCTCTATAAGAAAGCCGTCGTCTGCCATGACGTTATCAACGGACGGAAAGCCCTGATCTTCTACGATGCGGACGCGCGTTACTCAAACGGCGTATTCGTGAGTTTGCAGAAGTCAGGCTTATTTGATGTACAACGGGAGAACGCCGTCATCGTCTTGAATTTCCTCAGACAAAAGAGTCTCGCGGACTTTAGGTCCTATATCAACAGGGACATGAAACCTTCAAAGGTTGTTATTACAGGCAGAGAGACCGTTCAGTTCTTGTATCAGAACAACCTCAATCCTGACAAGCCTGTCGCCAAACAATTCGAGGCTATCGTAGCTTCTCCCCAAATCGGCATAACCGCCGGGAATTTCAACCTGCCTTCTTCTCTTATGAATGAAAGATTCCTCAATGAGGACGAAATGTTTGCATACGTGGAGAGAAACATTGCCTCGTTCCCAGCGCGGTATCTGGCGATCTGCTATTCGGAAACGACCTTTGATGCGGAAAGCTACGTGGTTACCGCTTTTTGCCGATTCACGCTTTATGATGTTACCACAGGAGACGTTTATCAGAGTGAGACGGCGGACTCGCGGGAACGAAGAATCACCGCGTCAAACTCAAGCGAACCCGCCATCCTCGCCGCGAGTCGAGACGCGCTGAAGTTCCTTACCGATAGGAACAACAGCCGCGGTTTGCTCGCTATCGTCAAAAAAGTCTTTGATTTCTTATAACACCCTTCGCACCCTTCGGGTGTTTCAATACTTCATACGGGGTGTTGTACGAAAGGGTGCGCCGCTTCCACTGACTTGACGGTTACGCTTGTAAACAAGCGGAACCTACGCGTTGTTAGAAGAAAAAGGGCGGCGCACCCTTCGGGTGTTTCAATACTTCACATGGGGTGTTGTACGAAAGGGTGCGCCGCTGTCCCCGTCTTGACGGTTACGCTTGTAAACAAGCGGAACCTACGCGGTGTCTGACATCACCGCGCATCTGACACCACCATGCCTTGCCCTCTGCTCTTTAATTTTAATTTTCGGGTACCGAGTTCTGATCTTCGGGTACCTGAAATCTATTTTCAGACATCTGAAATTCTTTTTCAGGTACCTGAAATTCTTTTTCAGGTACCCGAAATTCTTTTTCAGGTACCCGAAATTCTTTTTCAGGTACCCGAAATTCTTTTTCAGACATCTGAAATTCTTTTTCAGGTACCCGAAATTCTTTTTCGGGTACCTGAAATTCTTTTTCAGACATCCGAAATTCTTTTTCGGGTACCTGAAATTCTTTTTCGGGTACCTGAAATTCTTTTTCAGACATCCGAAATTCTTTTTCGGGTACCTGAAATTCTTTTTCGGGTACCTGAAATTCTTTTTCGGGTACCTGAAATTCTTTTTCGGGTACCTGAAATTCTTTTTCGGGTACCTGAAATTCTTTTTCGGGGACCGGCGGCTTATTTTTCAGAAGCATAGTGTCAGAGACGTGATGTCAGATGTTGGGGGGGGGTGGCGGAAGACCGCGCAAGCGGGCTGGAGACAGGGGGGCGCACCACAGGGGCGTCTGTTTGCCTCCCTCCGTTTAGGGAAAGACGCGCCCCCCTCCTGAAAGTGAGCAGTTAGCAGTGAATAGTTAGTAGTTAGTAAAG
>JAISEA010000051.1 GCA_031264475.1 Treponema sp.
AACGCCATATCGTTCCTCATTATCGCAATCAGCAGTCATATTCTATTGAACAGTCCTCTCTTGAACAGTCCTCTCTAAATGTATTTTTAAGAGCATGAAATATTGTAATGGGTTCTGAAGGTTTGTGCAAGTCCTAATAAGCTAAAAAGTTCAATTTCACGCCGTACGTCAACTGCTTCACAATTCCCATAAATGATGGTATATTAAACCCATGAATTATAAACAAGCTGGTGTAAATATTGAGGAAGGGTATCGAGCGGTGGGCAAATACCGCGAACTTGCCGCGGGAACTATGAATTCCGCGGTTCTTAACAGCATTGGCGGCTTTGCGGGGTTGTTCTCGCTTGCCGCTTTCAAGGGCATGGAAGAGCCTGTGCTTGTATCAGGCACGGACGGGGTCGGCACGAAGCTTGACGTTGCGTTTAGGCTCAAGAAATACAACACAGTCGGCATAGACTGCGTTGCCATGTGCGTCAACGATATACTTTGCCAAGGGGCGAGTCCTCTTTTCTTTCTGGACTATCTTGCGTGTGGGAAGCTGGATGCGGACGTTGCCGCGGAGATCGTGAAAGGCGTTGCGGTGGGGTGCAGGGAGGTCGGTTGTTCGCTCTTGGGCGGCGAAACCGCAGAGATGCCCGGTTTCTATGGAGAGGGCGTCTACGATGTCGCGGGTTTTGCCGTGGGTCTCGTTGATCGCAAGAATATCATAGATGGGAGCGCTATTAGAAAAGGCGACAGTCTCATCGGAATAGCGTCGTCAGGTCCCCACTCAAGCGGCTTCAGCCTCATCCGCAAAGTCCTGCCTGATCTCGAAGAGGACTTTGGCGGAATGCCTCTTGGGTATGCGTTACTTGAGCCTACTCGTCTCTATGTTAAGCCGATACTCGCGCTCATGGAACGGGTACGGGTAAAAGGGATGGCGCATATCACGGGCGGCGGCTTTTACGAAAACATACCGCGTATGTTCAATCAGCCTCTTGATGCGGTAATCAACCGTGCGAGTTGGCAAATCCCCCCGATTTTCACCAGAATCGCCACGGCAATCGCCGCTGACCGCGATTATGACGAAAGGCTCATGTTCAATACGTTCAACATGGGAATTGGTTTTGTGTTGGCGGTCGCGCCGGAAGACGCGAAGTCATCTATCGGATTCTTGAACGACATGAATTTCCCCGCATGGGAGATTGGAAGAGTCAGCGTAGGAACAGGAACCGTGCGCTTTACACACCCTTCGCACCCTTCGGGTGTTTAAATACTTCACAAGGGGTGTTGTCTGAAAGGTAGCGCCGCTGTCCCCGTCTTGACGGTTACGCTTGTAAACAAGCGGAACCTACTCGTTATTAGAAGAAAGGGCGGAGCAGGATGCTTTAAAACACCCGCAGGGTGCGCTTGTAAACAAGCGGAACCTACTCGTTATTAGAAGAAAGGGCGGAGCAGGACGCTTTAAAACACCCGCAGGGTGCGCTTGCACGCAAGCGGGGTTCCTGTTCAGAGTTCGGGGGCGGGTAAGCGGTGTCTGACACCAAATAATAAAGAGCAGTTAGCAAAGAGGAAAGTTAGGCGGTGTCTGGCACCACGCCGAGTAGTCCCATATCTGACACCCACAAGGAAAATGAAAGCGGCTGTGCCTGAACAGGTAACGCTTGCCTGTAAGCATTGCCGTCCTGTCGGGGTCCTTATGAGGGAGTCCTCGAACACTCTCAGAGAGTATTCGGACACTCTCCGAAGGTATTCGGTCTACTCTCAGAAGGTATTCGGTATACTCTCAGAAGGTATTCGGACACTCTCCGAAGGTATTCGGACACTCTCTGAAGGTATTCGAGACACTCTCCGAAGGTATTCGGACACTCTCCGAAGGTATTCGGACACTCTCGGAAGGTATTCGGACACTCTCCGAAGGTATTCGATACACTCTCAGAGAGTATTCGGACACTCTCAGAGAGTATTCGGACACTCTCCGAAGGTATTCGATACACTCTCCGAAGGTATTCGGACACTCTCTGAAGGTATTCGGACACTCTCTGAAGGTATTCGGACACTCTCTGAAGGTATTCGGACACTCTCTGAACGTCTACCGCCGCGCCCCGTTCTTTGCTCATTACTCATTGCTATCTGCTCATTACTATCTGCTCTTTGTTCAGACTTCCTGTATGATTTGAAAAGTCCGCTCCGCGCATTTATCCCAAGAGAATGACTTAACCTGTTCAAGCCCCAGCCTACGATATTCGCGGTAAACGTCGTGGTTTGTGGCAAGCACCACCATGCGGTCAGCCATGTCTTCAGGGTTTTCCGCGTCAAAATAGAGCGCCGCGTGTTCCGCGGTTTCCGGCAGAGAAGCGGCGCGAGCGCACGCCACCGGGATACCACACGCCATCGCCTCAAGTACGCCCAAGCCAAAGCCTTCGTAAAGCGAAGGCACAACCACCATGTCCGCGCCTGAATACAAGGCGGGCAGACTGTTGGACGGGAAATGCCCTGGGAAAAAAATGTCCGTCTTATAAGGAGACGCTGCCGCGGCTTCTTTAACCTTTTCCGCCCCTCGACTATCGCTTCCCGCGCATACAAGACGGTGCGGGTAATGAGTGCGGCTCTTGAATATGTTGAACGCCGTGATGAGCCTGACATGATTCTTCACAGGATGCTCTATACGAGAAATATAAAGGATGTACGGCTGGCGAAAACTAAAAGGCTGGATAAGCACGATACTATCTTCATTCTTGGGACGCGGGTAGAATTTCGTAGTGTCAATGCCGTTAGGCACCACCTCAATACGATTCTCCCGCACTTTGGCTATGTCAATCAATTCTTGCTTGATGAAGTCGCTCACCGCGATGATCTTATCCATACGACGCAGGATGTTGGGAAAGATGTACCGGAGAAACGAACCGATGTAATCCATTTTCTCTCTCGCGCCCCAATAACGCGCCATGTCGTGAACCGTCCCTATGGTGGGACACGGCGAGTCATAAGGGAGACGCCGGTGCGCGGCGGGGAAAAAACACGCATTATAGGCGCGTTTGCGGGCGAATTTCGCGTATTGAAACACGTGCCACGCCATATTCGGGAATCTACCGTTTATCCGACACTGGGGGATAAACTCGAAGTTGGGAGCAGATTCGCTAAAGGTAAAACGGTCGAATTCCCACCCGAAAAGCTCGTAACTCGCTCCAGAAGACGGTGGAATACGCTTTAATAGTTGCATCAAATACATACCCACCCCAGACATACCGCTGTCGCAAGAAAATGCGTCAATCCCTATTTTCATAGCGGCTCCTTCTCAGTGCGAAGTAAACGCTATATGAAAGCAAGTAGCGTTCATATAACGGACTCCGTTCACTAGTGATACATCCTCAGTTTAAATTCAATCTCAAACTGTTTCCCTGTCTCCAAAGATATTGGTTTTATTGGCGCAATGTTCGTAGATTGGTACATGGCGTCAATCATATCGCCGTTTCCTAGAGGGCAAGGCGTCTTGACGGACGTTATATACGCATCAAAGAACGTATCAGCGGCAATATCAACGACGGTCTCATTCTCTATGTCCTGAAATTTAACGCCTTGAATGTTGAACAACGCTTCCCCTAAGTTGACCGGGTCTTTTATTTCACCGTTGAGCTTGAATATCCGCAAGGAAGCGACCCCATCCCCAGAGAACGAAATATCTATGCTGGGAATAAAAAGAAATTCCACATCAGACCCCTTGTTCTCAAACAAGTAATGAACCGTCAATGTGCTCTTTTTTAGCTGAAAGGTCTTTTCCATTGCGATGTTTCCAAATGGAAGGGCTGTATTGACGGGCAGATGAAAGACGGCTTTTCTATGCGTCTTGTCCACCTCCTGTATTTCAAACCTTTCCTTCCCGCAGAAACGAAATGTGTGTTTGTCTGGATGCATCTCCATGAATCCATTTTGGCAGATATTCGTCTCATCCGCAAACAGCGTCTCAAGAGACGTTTCTTTGGGCGCAAACACGTCGTAAAACGCGGTCCGCCTGCCACAGTCCGGGGCTATGGTAAAAGTATCCAAATAATTAAACGTTTTCGGCAGGTAATCTAGCTCGAACACACCCGCGCCGTCTTGCTTAACATAGCAGTTGACGAGTTCCTCCTGAAACAGAAATTCATCTTTCCCATCCATGTCGAAATCAAAAGCTAAGAGCGAAGGCGTGAAATCATCTTTTTCCCTGCTGATTTTCTCCGCTTCAAGAAGGGCTTTATACGCCGCCTTGCGTACCGTACGGCGATAAACCCCGCCGCTGACCGAAGGGCAGAATACATCATAGACTTGGGCTTTCCAGATTTCCTCGCGCGCGGTACGCTTCCGAGACTTATCGCCTTTAAGCTGGTTGATAAGCAGACAGGTAAACATCATTTTTGAATAGATACAGTTTGCCTCCGAGTATTTGATGAGGAATTGGCGGGGCGATTCGTATTTCGGCGTGGATACGCTTCTTGATAGCGCCTCGAAACTCAAAGAGCTGGGAAAATACGCCTTGGGCAAACATTTGAAATTCTTATAGAGCTTGGAAGGGATTGTAAAATCAATGCGTGACTCAAAACGGGCAAGGTCTTCAAAAAAGAATTGGTATGTGAAGTCTGACGATTCGGTTGCTTCGGCAAAGAGAATATCCGGAAACACGCAGATGACGTTCTCCTTGTCGGCTCGTTTCTGGGCAAGCAGGTCTTCCAAAACACCCCTCGCTCTTCTTTGGGCGAAGCGGGAATTCAAATTACGGGCGACCGGAAATACCGTGATGGTCTTGCCTTGATCTTCGGTAATGCACGGAGAATCGCCGGATAAGCCCGCGAGTAGAAATTGGTCTTCATCGAGGAATGTATAGAGCATACCGCTATTGTAGAGGGGAACCACCATGTTTTGCTCCCACGCCAAAGCGGGTAGATGGCAACCTTGCGGACGTTTGCCGAACTGTCTTCGTAAGTATGTGGTAAGAAGCTCAATCTGTCCCAATTTATCGACGAGCGGAATCAGAGGCGTCATGGGTTCGTAAAAAGCGCCACCAAGTATTTCTACTTGTCTGCGAGAAGCCATCTCTTCAATGAGCATAAGAAATTCAGGGTGCGCCCGTTCCAGCCAGTGCAGGAGAATACCCGAATAGTGCAGAGTCGCCTGAATTTTTGGGAACTTGTAAAGCGCCGATATGAAAGGCTTGAGCTTATTACGATAGACCCTTTCGTATTCATCGTCATCTATGCCGGGCGGCAGATGATTATGCGAACCCAATATGAAACTTACTTTTTCCACCATTTTTCCTTAAAGTTTACGGACATTTTTCAATAATTGAAAATTTCGAGTCGTCGCTGAAGACTGCGCTCTTTGAACGCGTACGAGTTATGCTTATCTTCCCGTTAGCGCGTTGAACAACAGCACGGCAGACGTTGTGAAAATGAGGGACAAGAATCCCATAGAAATAAGCATGAGCGGCTTTCCTTGCAGGAACGCGGGTACCGCTTCCATAGACGCCTTTTTACGGATTTCGTTGAGTATAAGTATTGAAAACAACATTCCACCCACGAAACTCAACGACATGACGAAGGCTTCCAGAAAGGTCCCCGCGATATGTATGGTCAGTATGAAGGAAAGCAAGGTAATCCCGTTGTATGCTGACAGAGGTGTGAATACCTTCGCCGCTTCCATTTTCGGGAAGATATTCTGTTGAAGTCTGTCGGCGAGTTTTTCAAGTCCGATGCAGGCTATAGAACAGAGTGGGAAAAACAGTATGTAACAAAAGAATATAGGAAAGAAAGGGATCAGGACGTATGTGAACACCGCCCATAGAAGCCATACGCTCACAAAAAGAACGCCCGCTTGCAGGAAGGGCAAGGGAGCCGCCTTTTTGTCGGTCAATTCACGCACACCTAACCCGAACTGAACGACAAGGTTAAAGGCGAGACTTGCGGAAACAGCCAAAAGTATCATATTTTCCCTCCGGTATACTGACGTTTCATGTTAATAAACACGGCTGTAATGTAGCCTAGTAACAAGAACGCGCCAGACGAACTTGCGAGGAGTCTAATTGGTAGAAAATCATTTTCACCGGAGTCCCCGAATAGCTCCACAATGCCCTGTTCGCCGCCCGGAAACGAAAGCGACTTGAAACCCAGCGGCTCCCTAATGAGGGAAAGCCCTATGATGGGAATCCCTATCATCAATGCGTCCCGAACCGCATAAGAGACCGTATTCACGACTGACATGGACTCGATATTCTTGAACGTGTTTGAGCTTATGAAACAACAGGGTATCAACAGTGTTATGCACAGGCTCCCCATAGTAAGAAATGGACTTACGAACCATAACAAAAAAAGGTAGATTCCAGCGATGAGTCCCATAAAGAACACGGCAACGATGTTCTTTCCGGTTTCAGGAAGAATCGGTTTCGCGGAGGAAAGGACCAGGGCAGTCAAGACGTAAACCCATACGAGTCCCACAGCCGCGACCATCGCAAAAGCGAGTCTTCCTGAAGCTATGAGCAAAAGACTCGCGCATGAAAGAGGCGCAAACGACGAATCAAAGAGCATTTGTGTTTTAAAATTCATTTTATTCCTACTTCCTTTTCTATGCGGCGAATATAAATGTCTATAAACCCTCTGGAGAGATGCCTATAAACGGTCTTCGCGTAATTATTGAGTGGTTTGACCTCAATGTCTACACCATTCACAAAAGCGATATACGGGACCAGAATACCTCCGTCCATGACGGCAAACATCACGGCTCTCTCGTCAGTATCGCTCACTGTCCACCACACCCCGGCCGCGCTCACGCCTGTCGAGGCGACAAGCAGTCTATCGCTATCGCCGTTCTCTATAAGCAGTCTGTTTATCGAGCGCCGAAGAGCTTCATTGCGGGCAGGCTGGGTAAAAAAGAACAGCAACCATCCGATTAAAAGAATACCCGCTATCCATGCCGCTATTATCCCTATATTTCTCAAAATAAAACTCCTTTGTTCTAGGCTAAACTTGACCCACAAAAATCCTTATCCCCTCGAAATAAGGATGCTATACCGCAGAATTCAAGACTTGACTCCATGAATTCAAAACTTGACTCTATGAATTTAAAGTCTGACTCCATGAATTCAAAGTTTGACTCTATGAATTTAAAACCTGACTCTATGAATTTAAAGTTTGACTCTATGAATTCAAAACTTGACTCCATGAATTCAGAATCTGACTCTATGAATTCAAAACTTGACTCTATGAATTTAAAACCTGACTCCATAGAATAAATCCTTGTACTGCCAGATAAGAACCCTTTATGACAGAATGAACTTTGACTACTCGCTATAAGTTAAATCTCACCCGCCGTTTGTGTCCTAGGAGACCCCTCCCTATTCTTCAATCTTACTCTCTTTATACAGCAACCTGCTTTCCAATCTTTTGACCAAGGGGACCACCGCATTAAGCAGGATTATGGCGAAAAAAGCGCCGTAGAGTTCGTCACTCTGGTAGCGGAAGATAAAGGTAAAGACGCCCGCAAAGAGAGCGCAGATACACGCGCCTCTGTTAGATTTTGCACTAGTGACCGGTTCAGGCAACAAGAAGAAAGCGGCCACGATGGTTCCGCCTGATAGAAAAGCGGTCAGTACATCTCCATCACCGAAGAACTTGACCATTGCGCCGTAAACCGCAAGATAAACTACGGGAACACGCACACGAATAGTCTGAGACGCGGCTATAACGATGGTTCCTAAGAGAAGAGCAAGCAAGCCCCGATCAGCGATGATGGTCGCGCCTTTTGATCCGAGTATATCCAGATACCCTATAGGCAATTCCGCACCGGTCAGAGAGAATATAGTATTATTGAGGAAATTCGCCACAGGTTCAGCCGTGAAAAAGTCGCCAAACCCTCCAAGACGGGACGTACTACTTTCAATCGACGGCATCATGGCTTTCTCAAAAACGCCGCTCCATGAGAAACGGACGAAAAGCCACCCACCGAGAGCCGGGTTCATCCAGTTTGCGCCGAGTCCTCCAAAGCTGTATTTGACTACTATCATGGCGAAAATCGCGCCTATCGCCGCGTATACAGGATTGATACTATTCGGCAATAAAAGGGTCAGCACCAAAGCCGAAGCTATGGAACTACCATCTCTTATCATCGCGCCTTTTTCCGTCCGAAAATAGATGACGAATTCGCATACAAACGCCGCGCCCACAGTAGTAACCGCGATGACAAGCGAGGAAAATGAATCGGCGAGAGATGACTGAATGATCGCCAGCAACGCGGCGAGGCTCACTATCCACATACGTGGCGTCGTCTGCCGCACAAGACTAATTTGCGGTTTCATACTGTCCTCCGATTTGCCTGAGATTCGTAGATGATGGTCTTCAATGGTATCCGTGAAGGACAGACCGTTTCGCAACACCCGCAACCGTAACATCCGCACGCCGCAAGAACGCCTTCTGTCTTACAGCGTTTGAACAGCTCCTCCGGATCAAGCCCTACAGGACAGACGCTTCTACATTCACCACAGTCGATGCAACTCCGCTCGACCGTTCCACCGACCTGTTCTTTTTTCAATGCGGACACCGCGTAGCTGTTCTTGACAATTGGTTCGTCGATGTCGAGGACGGTGCGCCCCATCAATGGAGAGCCTATCACGATACGTTCCGGCACATCTTCGAATCCACCGCATTGGTCGAAGACGTCCCTCAGGCGCGTACCGATGCGGACTTTCAGTACTTTCGGCTCTTTGACTGCGGAACCACCCACCGCAACATATCTGTCCAGTATGGGCTTCCTAAATTTAACCGCGTCAAAGACCGCTACTATGGTAGCGGGCCCCGCTATAAAAAAACGTCCCAGATCGTCTTTCTCATTCTTTTCATAAGTACGAAGCGCCAATTCTAGTTCTCTTCTGTTCCGTTGTGGGTATTTATTGCCCACAATGACCAAATCTGTAGAGACTTTTTGCGCCAATGGATGTTGAGAAGCTTCTGCAATCAGCCGTGCCGCCAGCTTATTCTCGTTTTTCGATGACACATAAATGATTCTGCTTGCCTTGCACGCGCGAGCGGCGATGAAAGCGCCTTCAACTACATCTTTCAAGCGGCTGTTGCACAATGTTATATCCGCGGCGAGCCAGGGATCATCAAACACACATCTGACCACGAGTGTTATAGTATCTGAAACCGGACTCAATTCGGAGAGCAAATCCGCCAGAGGTCTCCCTCCGTCGTCCATCTCCACGATACCGTATTCCGCAATGATGCGCTGAATCTCAGAAGGAGGCAAATCTTCCCAAGGGTGTGGCGTCTCTGGTTTACCTAGTTTCTCGAAACTACCCTCCAACCGTACAACCAAAGCCTCATTTGCCTCACCGTCAATGGTTTTCCAAGAAGCCATACGTACCACTTTGCCCGGAACGGTTGCGTGGACGTTTGCCGAACCTACGCCTTGTCCTCGTCCTATGAGCATCCCTTCTTTCACGTATTCACCAATGAAAACAATCGGATACGCCTTAGTGCCCGTATGTTGAATCAAGGGAATCACAGAAAACACGGGCAAAAAAGCCGTTTCAAACTCGCGAGGCGCGAATGGATCTTCAAAAGCAATGCCGCCGCGGGGCATGGAGTAAACTTTTACACTCATGCCGCTATCCGCCTCCGGAACAACTTCCGTTTTTCATCATATATAAACATCTTTTTCTTCTTACTCCCTTGTCTCTTAGGGAAAAAACCAAGCAAAGCCGAGACGCAAAGCGGAACTAATAAGGCTAACAATACGAATTCTTCTGATCCGAAAGTCGGAATATTGAAATTCGATGCGCCAGAAACGAGCGCACCTCCCGCTTGTACACCATTATGTTCTGGTTTCTCCAAAAAATTCATCAGTTTCTTTAAAGAAAATTCTTTCGGAATAAATTCCGGTAATTTTTCTTTATCATAGGGTCTTGTACCTGCGATAAGCCCATCGTCTCCCAGGTAATATTCCTCATAATCTGTTTTGCCGTTGCTATTCAGCCTCATCGTAGAAAAACCGCTCTGAAAGGCAATGTGTTTTTGGTATTCGCTTTCGTCAATCAAACCCGTCGGGTCGCCCCATTCTCCAACATTGGGATCGGATTGTATGTCCAACACGCCGGGCAAGAACAGTATCACTACAGCGGCTATGCTAAAAGGAAGCGTGTTCTTTGCAAATAGAGGCTCTTTTCTGGTTATTCTGATTATTGGAATCGGCATAAACCTACCTCTGCGCATATTTTCAGCTCGCACGATTGCGATAAGTAAGACTATCATAAAAAAACAACAGAAAGTTCCCGTCATAAGCACTGTCGCTATTTCACTTCTCTTTCCTATGAAAAAATAGCCCATGATAAATAAAATAAACAAAGCTGTGCGAAAAGGAAATCGTTGAAAGAGTTTCATATTTTTCAAACGGGGAAATCGGAACCATTCCCTTACTTTTCTGATATTTTTTTCGCACAGGCAGGCGAAGAAGAACTCTTTCAAAGGCTCGTATGTGATACCGCCTGCCGCAAGTAGGAATGTGGTCATGGCAAGACCGGGTATGCCGGTGAAGGCGAAACCTGCGGTCAACGGCAGAAGCAAAAAACCTATCCATAACGGTTTTGTCAACAGGAGCGCCGTCAACGCCGCGACACAGAAAACAGCTACATATAACCACGCCGACTTTTCGTAGCCCAAAAATTCTATGGTAAAAGGAATATCCTGTAGGACAGATGCAAAATCCGCCTGTATGACGATTGTTTCACGCTTACTCGTCTCTGGTAAAAGCGGTACGAAGAATAACCGTCGATCTTCCCTAATAAAAAAGGCGCTCATTCGCCCCGCGTATCCATCGTTCCGCGGATCAAAATTCTCTATTTTCCCCTGAAATTCATCCAGAGGAATCTCTTTTATCCTGTCAAAATCGTTTAGAAAAACGGTCTGTGTTGACTCGGAAATGTAATTCCTACCAATTTCGCTTTTGGCGAGTCGTTCTCCAATCTCCCTGTCGTTAAGCGATGCGTCAAAGGACAGAACCGCGTATTCATAGCCGCCTTCTTTAGGCGCTGTCTTCAACCCGGTGAACAGAAGAATAGCCGCGAAACTAAGAGAGCATAAAATTGTTATCGACGCAAGAACGAATTTCATCGTTATGTGTAGGGAGTGGAGAGTGGGGAAATAGGTTGAAAATATGCAATTCCAAGCAATGTTTATAAGGACGAACCTATTCCCATTTCCACTCCGCGCTATCTCCTTCTATAAAAAGGCATAAGCCGCGGCTATGAACACGCCGAGCAACGCGCCGACAGCGACCTCAAGCGGCTTGTGTCCGTGAATTTCCTTTACAGGCTTGAATTCAATATCCAATTTTTCGGCGACGGCTTTTCCGAGCATATTTAAACTCCGCGCCTGAAGCCCGGAGGACCGTCTGACCCCCAGAGCGTCCCGCATGACAATGAGGGCGAGCCAGAAAGATACGATGAATACGTTAGACCCGACTCCCTCGGTGAAAGCCGCGGACGTTGTCATCGCCGCGACGAGAGCTGCGTGGCTGGACGGCATACCGCCGGTCCGCCACGCCAACGCCAAAAACACATCTCGCGCTCCCTTCTTATGCGAACTTAATAAAACAATCATCGCTTTGATAAGTTGCGCGAAAAACCAGCTCGTTATGGACGCTAGGAAGATCGGATTTTCAAAAAACGCTTTTAATGACTGTGTTCTCATCGGACATCGAACCTCTATAGAGATTAGGAGAAGGCTCCGAGTTTTAACCGCGAGCCTCCTCCTTTGTTCTCCTTACTCCACGTATCCGGCAATCACATCTCTGAGGAAATAGGCGCTATCTTTCAGCGTCCGTTTCTGGGTGTTATAGTCCACGTACACGATACCGAAACGTTTTGTGTAGCCACAAGCCCATTCAAAATTGTCTAATAGTGACCATACGAAATAGCCTTTGAGTGGAACGCCATCCTCTATGAGTTGCGAACAGACCGCCAGATGTTTCTTTAAATAGTCTATACGATTCTGATCGTGAATACGACCATCCGATGCCACAACGTCCGTTACAGCCGCGCCGTTTTCCGTGACATAGATAGGAATCTTTCCGCAAGCCGCATCGTTTACCCATTTAATTTGTCGGTAGAGTCCGTTAGGTACGATAGGCCACCCCATATCGGTGTGTTCCTGCCAGAACGGGGCGTCGCTGTAGTCTGCTGGGTTGTCTTTATCCGCGGAAACCGCGTTTTCAAAGTAATAATTCAGCCCGATAAAGTCTATTTTTTCGGCAATGGCTTCCATGTCGCCTGATTCGATGGGCATCTTCCACCCGTTTTCCGCTAGTGCGTTGTTGGGATAACCTTTACCTAAGAGGGGAAATACGAACAATTCCGCCCCACAGGAGCGGGCAAATTGCGCCGCGGCGATGTCTGCCGGGTTTTTAGTTGCGGGGCGGGGCGTGTTGATATTCAAAGCGATGCCTATGGGCGCCTTGAGTTCGGTCTGACGGTAAGCCTGAACCGCCTTGGCGTGGGCTAGGAGGACGTGGTGTACCGCGCGCATACATTGGGCGGGGTCTCTGACACCGGGCGCATGCCTACCTTCCATATAGCCTATGAATGTGATACAGAGCGGTTCGTTCATGGTTATCCATTGGTCTACGCAGTCGCCCAATTCTTTGAAGCAGACTTTTGCGTATTCGACAAAGGCGTCCACGATAAAGCGTTCCGCCCATCCGCCCTTATCCTGCAAGACTTGGGGTAAATCCCAGTGGTAAAGGGTGGCGCAAGCTTGAATGTCGTATTTATGCAGTTCCGCGCAGAGGTTTCGGTAATAAGCGACACCTTCGGGGTTTACCGCTCCTGTGCCGCCGAGGAGGATTCGGCACCACGATATGGAAAAGCGATAACTCTTGAAACCGAGTTTTGCGATAAGCGCGGCGTCTTCTTTATAGCGGTGGTATTGGTCGCAAGCCACATCCCCGTTTTCGCCGGCAAACGTAGCGCCCGGAATACGGCAGAACGTATCCCAGATGCTTTCACAGCGCCCGCCTTCACGACACGCGCCTTCTACCTGGTACGCGGCAGTCGCCACGCCCCATAAAAAATCTTCAGGAAATCTTTTCATAAAAATATACTAACATAAAAGAGAGTGATTGACAAGCACGCAAAGACGGTTTTTGTTTGTGGTGTCAGA
>JAISEA010000069.1 GCA_031264475.1 Treponema sp.
TCTTGAAAAAGAAAGAAAAATAAGATACAATGGTTTTTTAACTTGGAGGAACAATGAAATACGGTTATTTTGACAACGCAAGACGCGAATATGTCATAGATAAGGTTAATGTGCCCACATCGTGGACAAACTATATAGGTGTTCAAGACATGGCTGGCGTGTTCAACCACACGGCAGGCGGCTACCTCTTTTACAAAACGCCCGAATACCACAGGATTTCCCGCTTCAGACCAAACGGCGTGCCAATGGATAGACCCGGACATTACGTTTACCTACGGGACAACGAAACAGACGATTACTGGAGCCTCTCATGGCAACCCGTCGGCAAACCACTCGGCAAAGCACAGTATATATGCCGACACGGGCTTTCCTACAGCAAATTTCAGTGCGAATACGCCGACATCAGCGGCGAACAGACCCTCTTTATCCCTATCGGAGAAGCAGTCGAGCTGTGGGACGTGAAAATTACCAACAACTCCCAAAGAGAACGCAACTTGAGTCTCTTCGGCTATATGGAATTCTCGTTTCATCACATCGAAATGGATAATAAGAACTTCCAAATGAGCCTCTATGCGTGCGGCTCATCATACAAAGACGGAATAATAGAAATGGACCCGTTCTACGAACCTGCCGGTGAGCAGTTTTTCACCTATATCGACCAGAACGGCAAGACCGCCAACGGGAAAGAAGACTTCGACTGTCTACGCGATAAGTTCATCGGGGACTACCATACCGAAAATAACCCCCTCGCGGTTGAACGTGGGTTCTGTAGCGGCTCTTTTGAAAAAGGCGGCAACCATTGCGGAGCCTTGCGCCGCAAAATCACCCTTAAACCGGGCGAAACTTTCCGCATCGTGTTCATGCTGGGCGAAGGCGCCCACAGCGAAGGGGCGCGTATCCGCGCGAAATACGGCGCGTTTTCCACCGTCGACTCCGCTTTCGCCGATCTCGCCGCCTTCTGGGACAAAAAACTCGACAAATTGCAGGTAAACACGCCGAGCGAAGCCCTGAATACCATGACGAACATCTGGACCTTATACCAATCGGAAATCAACGTGATGTTCTCCCGCTTTGCCTCCTTTATCGAGGTGGGCGGACGCACGGGTTTGGGCTACCGCGACACCGCACAAGACGCCATGTGCGTCCCCCATTCCAATCCTGAAAAATGCCGCTCTCGTATCGTCGAGTTACTCAAAGGTCTCACGTCCAAAGGCTACGGGCTTCACCTGTTTGACCCTGCGTGGTTCGAAGAGCAAAAACCCGCGGCGTTTAAATCCCCCACCGTGGTCCCTTCCTTTGACAAGAACTCAATGGTTCACGGTATAAAAGACGCCTGCGCTGACGACGCGCTGTGGTTGGTTCCTTCTATAGTAGAGTATGTGAAAGAAACCGGGGAATTCGGCTTTGTTGACGAGGTTTTCTCCTACGCGGATGGCGGCAAAGGCTCTGTTTACGAACATATGATGAAAATCCTTGACTTTTCCACAGAACAGGTAGGGCAAACCGGCGTATGTAAGGGCTTGCGCGCTGACTGGAACGACTGCTTGAACCTAGGCGGCGGCGAAAGCGCGATGGTTTCTTTCCTGCACCACTGGGCGCTCGTCAACTTCGTTTCCCTTGCTAAACGGTTGGGGCGGAACGCGGACGCGGACAAATACGCCGCAATAACCGAAAGGGTCAGAGCGGTCTGTGAGAAAGAGCTGTGGAACGGGCAATGGTACACGCGAGGCGTTACAGCTTCGGGGCGCAAGATCGGAACGCCTGACTGCGAAGAAGGCAAAATCTTCATGGAATCCAACACCTGGGCGGTCATCTCCGGCGCGGCTTCCCGTGAACACGGGCTTGCGGCTATGGACGCGGTTGACGAATTCCTTTACACGGAATATGGGCTTATGTTGAACGCGCCGTCTTTCACGAGGGTTGACGATGAAATCGGCTTCGCCACTCGCGTTTATCCGGGGGTAAAGGAAAATGGCGCTATTTTCAGCCACCCGAATCCTTGGGCGTGGGTCGCGGAGGCGATGTTGGGTCGCGGCGACCGCGCTATGAAGTTCTATGACGCGCTTTGTCCTTTCAACCAAAACGACAAGATCGAAATCCGAGAAGCAGAGCCGTATTCCACGTGTCAGTTTGTCATGGGTAAGGATCATACGGCTTTTGGGCGTGCCAGACATCCGTTTATGACCGGTTCAGGCGGGTGGAGTTACTTCGCGGCTACTCGTTATATCTTGGGTTTGCGCCCTGACTTCGACTCCTTCACAATCGACCCTTGTATTCCGCAGTCGTGGAAGGGTTTTTCCGCTGTTCGCGTGTGGCGAGGCGCGGTTTATGAAATCGAGGTTCAGAACCCTGACCATGTAAGCAAGGGCGTCAAAACCATCACCCTAAACGGCGCGACTGTTGACGTCATTCCCGCGCAAAAAGCAGGCAGTGTAAACAAAATCGTCGCCACACAGGCAAAGCCTGTTTAATGACTTCACAACGGGTGTTGTTTGAAAGGTGGCGCCGCTTCCACTGACCTGACGGCTCCGCTTGTAAACAAGCGGGGTTCCTACGCGGTGTTAGAAGAAAGGGCGGAGCGGGACGCTTTAAAACACCCGAAGGGTGCGCTTGCTTTGCAAGCGGAACCTCCGCTTTATCTGACACCGCCACACGTCTCTGCTCATTGCTAACTACTCACTGCTCACTATTCACTGCTCACTTTCAGGAGGGGGGCGCGTTTTTCCAAAACGGAGGATGGCACACAGACACCCTTGTGGCGCGCCCCCCTGTCTCCAGCCCGCCTTCGGCGGTCTTCCGCCACCCCCCAACCCCCCGAAGGGCGCACCACCCTCCAACCCCGACACTCCGTGTCTGACATTGATGTACCGACAAAGTAATTGAATTAAAAAAAGTTTTTAAAGGGAGCCAATGAAACTTTCAGAGCAAGCTCTCCTAGACAGTCAGAAATATCGCTTGCAAAGCTGGAAATATCTCCATGATTCTTTCTTTTATTTTTACCTTTTCGGTTGTGCAATCAATTCGCGTTGGCGTCTGACCCCTCACCCTTCGGGTGTCTAAATACTTCACAACGGGTGTTGTTTGAAAGGTGGCGCCGCTGTCCCCGATAGGACGGCTACGCTTGCAAGCAAGCGTAGCCTCCGCGTTGTTCGGAGGGGAGGGGGCGCTGTCCTGCCCGTCCTTTCCCCTCACCCTTCGGGTGTCTAAATACTTCGCAAGAGATGTTGTCCGAAAGAATGCGCCGCCGTCCCCGACTTGTCGACACCTTTCTGGTCGTTTACCCCCGCAGTCTGTGAGTAGCTGATTGGTTGCTTATTTCCCAACATTCGGGCGTTCTTTTGCCGCGGAAGTCTTCGTCTCGGAGTTTTTCGGTTATGTTTTGGGCGTTTAACGCGGAAAAATCCACTTTGATGCGTCTGACGCTTGTCGAGAAGAAGATTTTCCCGTGTTTTTCGAGTAAGGGGAGGCATTTTGAGACGAGAGTCATGTAGTCCCGCTTGACGTCGAGGTCTGAGAACATTCGTTTTGAGTTTGAGAAGGTGGGCGGGTCTAGGATGATGACGTCCCACACGCGGCGGGCTCTTGCCGCGGCGTCCAAGAAACGGAGAACGTCCGCGCGGATCAAGCGAAAGCCGGGCGCGTCTTTTAAGAGCGCGGCTTCTTGGCTCGTTATTTCCGCGCGGAAACGGTTCAAAGAGAAGTTGACTTTTGCCCAATCCAAGTAGGTATTAGACATATCAACGGAGTCCACGCCAGCGGCTCCGCCGTTGACCGCGTGAATGGAAAAGGCACCTGTATAACAGAAAAGATTCAGGATGCGTTTACCCGCGGCTTCCGCGCACACGAGGCGCCGCAGGCTTCTCCTATCCAAGAACAACCCGGTGTCCAGATAGTCCGAGAGGTTCACGCGAAAGACAAGCCCCCCTTCATGCACGTCAACGAAGAAATTCTTGTGATCCATCTTCTCGTATTGGCTGTTGCCCCGTTGCGGTTTGCGGACTTTGAGGAAAATCCTGTCGTCTTGTATAGAAACGGCTTGGGAAATAGCCGACTTCATGCCGTCAAGCCATTCTTTTCTGTCGGTTTCCGCGGTTTCTTCCTGCCTTTCAAAGAATGCGCCCGCGATTGCATCTTTGTAGAGGTCTATGACTAAGGGAATCTCCGGGATGTCTCTGTCGTAAAGCCTGAATGTATCCGTTCCCATGCGTTTCGCCCACTTCTTGAGGTGTTTATACTTCTTCTTGAGGCGGTTAAAGAGTATTTCCGCCTGATATTCCATTTTATCCATGAGTTCCTTTTCGCCTCCTTCGTTAAAGCGCCTATATCGGTATAGAAATTTGCTTCCACGCCGATTTATCCGTTGTTGGTGTCAGCTATTGATTTCTTGCTAGTGGTGTCAGACATCGCCGTTCCTTCTTATTGTAAATCTACTTCCTGTAAATTTCAAGCATTTACGGAGAAAAGATATGCGGAGATTCTGTTAAGCGCGCCGCCTTGGTCGTGATCGTTGTCGCGGGAATAATCGTCTCTTTCGCCTCGCAGTTGACAAATGCGGGAGTAGGCGAGGAGTAATGAACGCTTTTCGCGTTATGCGGCGACACAAGACCACGAAATATTTGATCCTACGGCGAAGGCGTATGCGGCGGGGTTGCCGATGATACGTTCTACTAGCAACAAAGCATCTTTGGAAACCACTCCAGGACTTCTGGAAACCACTCCAGGACTTCTGGAAACCACTCCAGCGCTTCTGGAAACCACTCCAGCGCTTCTGGAAGCGCCGCCAACGGTGCTAGATATACCGCTATAAGTCTTTTAAATACCTCCGAAGGCGCTTAATATACACCTAGCAATTTTGTAGAGGTCTCTGGCGGTTCTAGCTATATAGATAGAAGTCTTGGGATTTCATCAGAAAGGCTTTAGGTTGTCTCTAAAGGTCTTGGGGGATGCGCTGGGGAAGATATACGACTTACCAGCGGTTTAACTGAACAGGAAAATCTGTTGAGCAACTTTCTAACGATGTCTGACACCAAAGGTAGCGCCGCTGTCCCAACAGACAACAGCGCTGAAGTTTAAAGTGAAACGGAACTATCAGGCGGCTTTTTCAACAGGGATCAAGGCGAACAGTTCGGGTAATACCCCAACAATGCCTTCGTTCAAGTGCAAATAAAGCACCTGTTTTGACGGAAAAGATTAGGAAAAGGCGCAAAGAATTATTCATCTTGAGTCTTTTTTAGCTTTGTGCTATATATTAAGCATGGAATTGACAAAAAAATACATTCAGGAACTGAAATATCAAGATATAGGCGCTTTATTACAAAATAATTCGGTAAATAACGCTTATATACAGACGTTGCTCGAAAATTTGGGAAGGCTTCCGTCTACATTTAACGGTGACTGGCTTATCAAGCTTCTTGATAGTGAGAATAGCACTATACGTTTTCTTGCCGTGAAAAATTTGGGGAAATTAAAGAACGAGCGGTTTCTTATATTTTTGAATAATGTCGCTGTAAATGACTCTGATACGAATGTACGCAGAGAAGCCGTCTCCGCGATTGGGCGGTTGCGTAAATCAAACTCGAAAGAAATATTGTTTAATAAGCTTAAAGATGAAGACCCAAAAGTCGTCTGTCAGGCGATTAGGGGACTTTTAGTTTTTAAGGGGACAGAGGAAGTGGATGAACGGTTAAAACAACTCGTTAATCACCAAAACGAAATGATAACGCAGGTTATTCGCAAAGAATATTTTTCGTCAAAAGAAACTAATAATACACAAAAACATACCGAAAGTTACGATTATCTGAAGAATGTTGTGGTTCACGGCGACACTATTGAAACAATGAAGTTGTTAAAGGACGAAAGCGTTCATCTTACGTTTACGTCCCCACCGTACTACAATGCGCGCGATTATTCTATCTATCCTTCATATAAATATTATCTCGAATTTTTGCGCGATGTCTTTCAAGAAGTATATCGAATAACTAAAGAGGGAAGGTTTCTGTTGTTGAACACTTCTCCGATAATTGTTCCGCGCGTCAGTCGCGCTCATTCGAGTAAGCGGTACCCTATTCCATTTGATATTCATCATTATCTTATAGAGATGGGATGGGAATTTATTGACGATATTGTCTGGGAAAAGCCTGCAACAAGCGTCAAAAACCGGATAGGTGGTTTTCAACAGCATCACAAGCCCCTGGGATATAAGCCGAATATAGTAACCGAATATGTTTTTGTTTACCGCAAGTCAACAGAAAAACTGCTTGACTGGAATATACACCAATATGACGAAGAAATCGTCGAAGATAGTAAGGTAACAGAAGAATTTGAAACGACGAACATCTGGAAGATTGATCCTTGCTTTGACAAAGTACATTCTGCTGTTTTTCCTATTGAATTATGTAAGAGAGTGATACAATATTACTCTTACAAAAATGATCTAGTCTTTGATCCCTTTGGCGGAAGCGGCACCGTCGGAAAAACCGCCAAGGCGCTCGGAAGATATTTTTTTCTGACTGAAAAAGAGGAGAAATATTTTTCGTATATGAAATCAAAACTTTTATTTGAGTTAGCCGACGACTTCCCTGCAAGATTCGTCTCCTTTAATGAATTCAAGGAAATTATCTTATGACGCTTATAGATAAAGTCACAAAAAATATTATTCGCAAACTCCTTAAAAGCGAGGATTACCGTATTGAAATTGTTGCGTTAATCAATGCTGAGTTTTTGCAATTCGTCATTGACTTTTTTAAGCGGATTGTTACAGCGAAATTGCAGAATAAGAAAATTTCGACGGATTGGTATAAAGCGGTTTTTCTTAACTATAATTTGCCTTCAAATGAAATTGCTGTAAATTCTGGATTAAACATGAAAACAATACACAATATGTATAATTCATCTACAAAAGAGATTGTCATAGAAGCCGCAGAGGAGCATTATGACGCTTTGTATGAAAACATAAAAAGATTAGTCGAATCTGATCCTGATTTAGAGTTAATGCTTACCATAAAATTCAAGGGAGTTTCTGTGGATTTAAATATCAGCGAAAGTTTAATCGTCATAAACGCTCTTGCGGTAAAGCGCGCGGCATTGCGAGGCGGCGCATGGAGTACCGTCGGGAAGCAGGTTGAGAAACCTCTGATGTTGACGCTTTGTAAACTGTATTCGATTAACGAGCGAAACTATGAATCAAAGTTTATCAGAGACAATGATAAAGACGTTGATAGAGAAGTTGATTTTTATTTAAAGAACGATATTAAGAAATACCGATGTGAAGTAAAACTTATGGGACAAGGCAACCCGGAAAGCGCGGATGCTATTTTTGCAAGGCGTTCTAACGTATTTATCGCGGATAAACTTTCCGAGCAAAACAAGAAACAGGCGGATGAGTTGAATGTTACTTGGGTGGAATTACGCGCCGAAAACGGTTATCTCCGTTTCAAAAAGGCTCTTGAAGTATTGAATATTCCACACCAAGATTTTACCGGAAATTTAGATAATAAAATTGATGAGATATTTAGGGATTTATTTAAGAAATAAAAAAAAGGTTGACTCTGCGTAAAGCGATTTTGTAAACCCGTATTTAATCCGCTTATAAATCCCAAATATTGAGCCTTTTTCCCATGGTGAGCGCCATCATTGCCTATAATGACCCGCCTAGCGCTTGCAACAACAGGAATATTTCCTTGTTTAACCGGTTACTTTATGTTTAAATGTAATTCATCGAGCTGTTTTTGATCTACTTCGCTTGGACAGTCATCCATAGGGCTGACCGCAAAGGTGTTCTTGGGAAAGGCGACGACTTCTTTTATAGACGACTCGCCCGCCATGAGCATGACGAGCCTGTCCAACCCCGGCGCGATGCCCCCATGCGGGGGCGCGCCGTATTTGAAGGCGTTGGTCAAGAAACCGAATTTTTGCTCCGCCGCCTCCGCTCCTATGCCCGTAATTGCAAATACACGCTTTTGCAAAGTAGGGTCATGGATACGAATGGAACCTGACGCCAACTCATAACCATTTAGCACGAGGTCGTAGAGGTCGCCAAGCACAGCGCCCGGATCATCTTCCATCACATCGAGGAATTCCTCTTTTGGCGAGGAAAACAAGTGGTGCGCCGCTTCCCATCGGTTCTCCTCCTCGTTGAATTCAAAGAGGGGAAAGTCAATTATCCACACAAACGCGAATTTTCCCTTATCGCACAAGCCCAAATCCTTGCCGAGCCTGCTCCGTACCGCGCCGAGCGCGGTGTTGGCGATTGCGCGCTTGGCATCCGCCACGATTAACACGAGGTCCCCCGCCTGAACGCCGAGCGCAGAGACGATTTCCCCGGTCTGCGGCGCGAAAAACTTCGCTACGCCGCCTTCGAGCGAACCGTCCGCGCCTATTTTGAACCAAGCGATCCCCTTAGCCTTGTAGATTTTGGCGTGCGCTTCCAATTCTTCTATCCGCTTGCGGGAAAACACCGCGCCTCCGGGCACAACGAGCGCCTTCACGCCCCCACCCGCCTCGCGCATACCCTTCGAGGCGGCTTGGGCGGAGCGCCCCTCCGCAAGGGCGGTTTTAAACGCCGCAAAATCACCCTTCTCTACAAAAGGCGCGAAGTCTTGTAATTCCATCCCGAAACGAAGGTCAGGCTTGTCGGTTCCAAAGCGTTCCCGCGCTTCTTCCCATGTAAGTCGCGTGAATTCATCGGGCAGTTGTATATGCAGGGTTTTGCTGAAGATATGCCCCATTAGCCCTTGGGTCAAGGTAAGCACATCCTCCCTGCCGACAAACGACATCTCAATATCGATCTGGGTGAATTCAGGCTGGCGATCTCCACGCGCGTCCTCGTCTCGGTAACAACGGGCGATTTGAAAGTACTTATCAAAGCCCGATACCATGAGGAGTTGTTTGTAGAGTTGCGGCGATTGGGGGAGAGCGTAGAACTTACCCGCATACAGGCGGGACGGCACGAGGTAGTCGCGCGCGCCTTCGGGCGTTGACTTGATGAACGTAGGCGTTTCGATCTCCAAAAAGCCCCGCTTGATAAGCCACTCGCGTACCGCAAACGCGACTTCGCTCCGCAGGCGGATACGCCGCGCCATGCCGCCCGACCTGAGGTCCAGGTAGCGGTATTTGAGACGGAGGTCTTCGTTTGCATTGGTCTCCTCGTCTATCTGAAAGGGGGGAACTTCGCTCTTGTTCAGGATGACGATTTTGCTTGCGTATACTTCGATTTCACCGGTGCACATCTCAGGGTTGACCATGTTTTCGGGTCGGGCGTGCACGGTTCCCTCTACGGCGATGCAGTATTCGTTGCGTAGTTCCGTGGTTATTGCGGATAACTCCGCGTCCGCCACGATTTGGGTTACGCCGTCTCGATCCCGCAGGTTGATGAATGATACGCCGCCGTGGTCCCGCTTGCGGTGAACCCAGCCATTCAGCGTTACGAACCTGCCCGCGTCAGCCTTCCGTAACGTTCCACACGTTACAGTACGCTTATAGTTTTCCATACGAAAACGCCTTCTTGAGAAGCTCTAAGTCAAGCTCTGGATACACAGGGAAACGGGAGAGAAGCAGGCGCGTGAGTTCAAGCGCCTTGTTTTTTGCGGCGGTCGCAATCACATACTTCGCTTTACTCTTCTTTGATGGGTCTTTCGCGTCAGACGCCTGAGTAGTATTATTCAAGACGAGCGCGATGGTAGAACCGATCTCATCCATTTCCGCGGGACTCATCCCCAGAGTCGTTACAGCCGCCGTACCAATACGCAAGCCCGACGTGTACCAAGGACCATTTGGATCGAAAGGAATACTATTGCGATTCAAGGTAACATTACACTCGTGGAGGGCGCTCTCCGCCTGTCTACCGGTAAGTCCGAGGCTACGGACATTGACAAGGAAAAGGTGGTTATCCGTACCGCCGGTAAGCACGTCAAGCCCGTTTTTAGCGCACGCGGAGGCTAGGGACTGGGCGTTTCTCACGATATTCCCTGCATACTCGCGGAATTCAGGACGCTCAGCCTCGCGGAACGCCACGGCTTTAGCCGCGATGACGTGGGGCAAGGGACCGCCCATCATGAGCGGGCATCCTTTGTCCAGAGCCGGGGCGAACTCTCTCGTGGAAAGCACAAGCCCTGAACGCGGTCCCCGCAAAGTCTTATGCGTCGTTGTGGTTACGATATGGGCGTGGGGCATAGGATCGTAGTCTTGGGTAAAGACCTTGCCTGCCACAAGACCCGCGAAATGCGCCATATCAACCATCAGGACAGCCCCTGCTTTGTCGGCGATCTC
>JAISEA010000015.1 GCA_031264475.1 Treponema sp.
GCCTGTCTTTAATACCGCTCAGGCTATACTTTTTCTACCTGATTCTTGCCGAGCAACCCCGAAGGCTTTACCATAAGCACGATGATCAACAGCACAAACGCGAAGGCGTCGCGGTAGCCTGTGAGTGTAGGGAGAAAGGCAATAATCATGATTTCAATGAATC
This sequence comes from Treponema sp., assembly GCA_031264475.1. The sequence goes on from JAISEA010000015.1 coordinate 164, forward strand.
CAAGCAGAAGCCCGCCGAGAACCGCGCCGCCTATGTTGCCGATACCACCTATGACCGCCGCAATGAAGCATTTTAAGCCCGGAATCATGCCCATTGTCGGGTTCAACTGCGGGTATTTCACCACCCACATCACCCCGCCGATAGCCGCAAGCACGGAACCTACCCCAAAGGTGAACGAGACAATCTTGTTTACATCAATCGCCATGAGCCGCGCGGCCGCCAAATCCGTAGAAACCGCCCGCATAGCCATGCCGGTTTTCGTCTTCATCACGATGATCAAGAGGGCGATAAGGATAATCGCCGTTAATAGGGGAATAACAAGGCTGATGTACGAGACCGATACGCTCCCAAAACGGGCGACATGGTCAAAGAGCGAAGGGATAGGAAAACCCTTGGGTCTGCCGCCGAAAATCACCGTCGCAAGGTTTTCTATGAGGAAAGACGCCCCTATCGCGCTTATCATGATGGAGATCTTCGGAGACGAGCGCAGGGGCTTATAGGCGATGCGTTCTAAGCCTATGCCGAAGATACCGGTCAGCCCGAACGCCACGATGAAACCCACCCACCACGGCATGAAGAAAAACGTTATCGCGTAAAAGGCGATGTACCCGCCGAGCATAAACACGTCTCCATGAGCGAAGTTTATGAGCCGTAGTATGCCGTAAACCATAGTATAACCTATGGCGATAAGCGCATAGAGACTGCCTAAAGATAAGGCGTTGGATAGATGTTGTAAAAAAAGTTCTATTGTCATTGTTTTCTCTGAGGAGCGCCGCTTCCCTGCTCTGGGGAGCGCCACTCCTCTTGTATATTACGGGTTCACGATAGTCTTGAACACAAATCTGCCGCCGGTTACGGTTTTGATGAAGGCGTTCTTGGTGGCGTCTCCGTTTGCGTCAAGAGTAACAGTGCCTGCCGCGCCTATGAAGCCTTCGGTTTTGGCAATGGCGTCGCGGATTTTCTCCGGGTCTGTCGAATTCGCGCGCTTGATAGCGTCAAGGGTTACGAGGTACCCGTCGTAACCGAGCGCGGTAACAGCGGCAGGTTCCTTGTTGTAGCGGGAACGGTATTCAGACAGAAACTTCTCCGCAACAGGCGATGCCGCGTATTCAGAAGCAAAGAACGTAGAGAAAGCCGCTCCTTCCACACTGTCTTTGCCTACGTCAATGAACTCAGGCGTTTCCCATGTGTCGCCGCCGATGATGGGAACCGTGATTCCCAATTCGCGGGCTTGCTTGATGACTAGAGCGGATTCGGTGTAGTTGCCCGGAGCGAAGATGATGTCAGGGTTCAGACTCTTGACTGTGGTGAGCTGTGCGCTGAAATCTAGGTCCCCGGTGTTGTAGTTCACCGCCGTAAGTATCGCATTGTCATTATTGGTGAATTGCTTGAATGTGTCGGTGAAGAATTTGGCGAGACCAACCGAGTAATCATTGGAAACTTCCTGAACGATGACCGCAGTACGAGCGCCAAGGTCGTTGTAGGCATAGCTTGCCATGACCGTACCTTGGAACGGATCGATAAAGCAGACGCGGAAGTACCAATCGTTGCCCGCGGTAACGAGCGGGTTGGTACAGGAAAGCCCAATCGCCGGAATGTGCGCGTCCTTCAGGATTTCACCGCCCGCTATTGAAAGGGACGATCCCCAAGACCCAAGAATGGCGTTGACTTTGTCCCTGTCAACCAAGCGTTGCACCGCATTTGCGGCTTCAACCTTGTCCGACTTGTTGTCAACGACGATAAGCTCTACGGTGTAAGTCTTACCGTTCACATCAACAGTGGGGAATAGCTCGTTGGCGAGTCGTATACCTTCCACTTCCATCGCGCCGCCTGCCGCGTTTGCGCCTGTCATAGGCTCAAACACGCCAATCTTAATAACATCACTGACATCCTTCTTTTGACACGATACAAATGCCAATGTCAAAACCACGGCTAATAACAGAATGACTGTTTTTTTCATCTGTTCCTCCTTAATTTTTAAACATAACGCATAAACGCGAATGTTTTGATTTCTTTCTAATTATGAAATAAACTGAGAAAAAATGCAAGCGTATTATGAAAAAATGTAAGGAGATTATTCGCCTCCTTTCAATTCACCCCCTTGATTCTTTCCATGTAAGCAGGTAAACTAATCGCATTAAGGAGGGGAAATGCTTTTATATAATACATTGGGTCGGGAATTACAGGAATTCATACCGATAGAAGCGGGAAAAGTCGGCTTCTACGGTTGCGGTCCTACGGTTTACAACTACGCCCATATAGGCAACCTGCGGGCTTATGTAACGCATGATGTTCTCGTACGCGCACTGCGGGCGCGAGGTTTCGATGTGCGGCACGTGATGAATATAACGGATGTAGGGCATCTCACAGGCGATAACGACGAAGGGGACGACAAGATGCTCAAGTCCGCGGAAGAGCGCGGCAAAAACGTGCTTGAGATTGCCGATTTTTACACAAAGGCGTTTTTCGCGGACACGGACAGGCTTAACATCATCCGTCCAACCATTGTCTGCAAGGCAACCGAACACATAGGCGATATGCTCGCGCTCATCAAGCGCATTGAAGCAAACGGTTACACGTATTCCGCAGGCGGCAACCTCTACTTTGATACGGCGAAGTTTGCGGATTATGGGAAGCTCGCGCTCCTCCGCTCGGATGAGCAGAAAACAAGCGCCCGCGTGGAGACGGATAACAACAAGCGTAACCCGCGAGACTTTGCCCTTTGGTTTACCAATAGCAAGTTTGAGAATCAGGCGCTTGTATGGGACAGCCCCTGGGGGCGCGGCTACCCGGGCTGGCATATAGAATGTTCCGCTATGAGTATGAAGTATCTCGGCGAACAGTTCGACATTCATGCGGGCGGCATAGACCATATCTCCATTCACCACACCAACGAGATAGCTCAAAGCGAATCGAGTACCGGTAAATCCCCCTGGGTCAAGTATTGGGTTCACAATGAGTTTTTGGTTTTGGACAGGGGCAAGATGAGTAAGTCAACAGGCGGGTTTCTTACCTTGCAAACGCTTGTAGACCACGGCTATGACCCGCTTGATTACCGTTACTTCCTCCTTGGCGCGCATTACCGAAGCCAGCTACAGTTTTCATTTGAGGCGTTGAACGGCGCAAAACACGCGCGCCGTTCCTTGTGCGACCGCGTGCGCGCGCTATGGGGAAAAGGGAGAAAGGCGGACAAAGCGGTCTCGTCAGACGTTGCGCTTTCCTATCTCGCAAAATTCAATGCGGCGATGGACGAGGACCTTTCCACACCGCGGGCGTTTGCCGGGCTTTTTGGCTTGTTAAAGGATACGGAAAAGGGGGAAATAGACCCGTCCGCGGCTCTTAACATTGTTTTTCAAATGGATGAGATTCTTGGGTTGAACCTGAGGCGTTCCATTGAGAAAGATAAAGAAACGAGTGAAGCTACCGATAGCGTCGATGACGAGGTTAAAGCGGCGGAAATCAAGGAGATAGAGGAGAAAATAGCTGAACGCGCCGCGGCGAAGAAGGTCAAAGACTTTGTTAAGGCGGACGCCATCCGCGCCGCGCTCAAAGCAAAGGGCGTTATTTTGGAAGATAAACCAAATGAAACGATTTGGAAAAAATTGGTTTAATTATATCGTATTTTCAAGGAGAATTTTATGGGAACTACATTAGAAGACATCAAAAACAGACGGAGTATTCGTTCTTACAAACAGGAACAAATAAAAGAAGAGGAACTTTCTGCGATACTTGAGGCTGGTACGTTTGCGCCAAGCGGCATGGGACAGCAGTCTGTAGTAATGGTTGTGGTACAGGACAATGAAACCATAGCCAAGATAGAACAACTGAACGCCAGGGTTTTGAACGATCCTGCTCAGAAGCCTTTTTATGGCGCGCCGACTATTGTCAACGTGCTGGCTGACAAGAGCAAAGCTACAGGCGTAGAGAACGGCGCTTTGGTCATCGGCAACCTTCTGCTTGCGGCGCAGGCTCTGGGCGTTGGTTCTTGCTATATCTACCGCGCCAAAGAGGTTTTTGAGAGAGCGGAAGGCAAAGAACTACTCAAGCAATGGGGGTTAAACGGCGATTATGTGGGAATTGGACACGTACTCTTAGGCTATGCGGAAGGACCCGCTCCCCAACCTGCGCCTCGTAAGGAAGGCTATATTGTCAAAGTGCAATCCAATTCTTCTGACTCAGAGTGAATCATTTCTGATCTAAAGCAAAATGAACCATAATTATAGAAGAATTAACGATCATTCATTAGGACGAAATCAGAGAATAAGGCGGCTAAAATGTTTGAAAAATTGACAGGGAAAGTAGCGGACGCAATGAAATTCATTGCGGGAAAGTCCACTATTACGGAAAAGAATATCGACGAATCCGTTGACGTCATAAAGATGGCGTTGTTGGAGGCTGACGTTAATCTCCGCGTGGTGCGGCGTTTTGTCAACGCTACCATTGAGGAAGCTAAGGGCGAAAAGGTTCTTCGCTCCGTTGACCCCGGACAGCAGTTTGTCAAGATAGTCCATAGCAAGATGACCTCGTTTCTAGGCGGGGAGACTCAGAATCTTGTTTTGAAGGGACCCGACGTGTTGTCAAAGGTTCTCATGCTGGGCTTACAAGGCTCAGGCAAGACCACAACGTCTGCGAAACTAGCGTATCGGTTAAAGAAGAGCGGAAGAAAGCCGTTACTTGTCGCGTGCGACCTTGTGAGACCTGCGGCTATGGAACAGCTCTCCGTGTTGGGGGAACAGGTAGGCGTGCCGGTTTTCAAGATTAACGGGTGTTCTGACAGCCTGAAGGTTTACCGCGAAGCCCTATCTTTCGCCAAGCTAAACCTAATCGACGTTATGGTAATAGACACCACAGGACGCTTGCAGATAGACAAACCGATGATGGAGGAACTTTCCCGTTTACAACAGGAATCAAAGCCTGATGAGACTCTCCTTGTTGCGGATGCTATGACGGGGCAGTCTGCGGTGGACATAGCCAAGACTTTTGATGAAGAGATTGGGCTTAGTGGAGTTATACTCACTAAATTTGACTCGGATACACGTGGCGGAGCCGCGTTATCCCTGAAAACCATCACCGGTAAGCCCATTAAGTTTGTGGGAACAGGGGAGAAGACCGAAGACCTAGAAGCGTTTCATCCTGAGCGCATGGCAAGCCGCATATTAGGCATGGGCGACATCGTTACTTTTGTTGAGAAAGCCCAAGAAGTTATAGACAAGAAAGAGGCGGTTGAGCTACAGCAGAAGATGGCGAAGGAGAGGTTCACTTTAGAAGACTGGTTGAATCAACTGCGGTCTATGAAGAAGATGGGCAGTCTCCAATCCATGCTTGATATGCTTCCGGGGTTGCAGGGGCAGATCAACGAGAGCGACATTGACAAAGCGGATCTACAGACGCAAGAGGCTATTATTTCGTCTATGACGAAAAAGGAGCGGGCGAATCATCTGATTATCGGACCAAGCCGAAGAAGCCGTATCGCGCGGGGGTCTGGAACGTCAGTCGCGGAAGTTGCTCGTTTATTGAAGCAATTTGAGAAAATGAAAACTATGATGAAAAAGATGTCAAAGATGGGTAAGAACCCCGCGTCCATGCAAGCTATGACGCAGAAGCGCAGGTTCAGGTAACAGGGCGCTTTTTATAAAACAAAACGCAAGAAGGCGGGGTCGTGTGATCCCGCCTTCTTGCGTACTAAGTCCGTTTGAGCTATGCGGTTTTTATTGCAGAGCTTCCTTTAACCGAGGGACATTCGCCTTCTGTATTTCCAGAAACGTCAGACCGCGGTCAAAATCCCGTTTAGAGATATTATGACAAGCATGAAGCAGTAGTTTCTTTGCGCCCGTCTCTTCCGCTATGGTGTCCGCCATTTTTTCATTAGAAAGCTCGATATGGAACACCACGGGGATTCTTTCCGCTCTAATCTTGTCAATTAAAAAGGCGACGGTCGCCGCGCTTGGTTCAGTCTCGGTGGAGCAACCCGGGAAGGCGGCGAAGTACTTTAGTCCGTAAGCGTCCGCAAAATAGCGGAAGGGAAACCTGTCGCCGAAGACGATGGTTTTTCGTTTTGCGCTATCCACAACCGCCTGAAACTCCTTATCCAATGCGTTAAGCTGGGCGCTATAGTTTTGCGCGTTCTGACGGAAGGTCGCGGCGTCCGCGCCGTCAATTTCGCATAACGCATTGGTTATAGCCTGCGTAATGCGTAGAGCGTTTTTCGGGGAAGTCCAGACGTGTTCGTCATAAGCGACTTCTTCCCCGTGATCATGTCCTATCATTTCCGCCACGATTCCATCTTTCGTCAAAGTGGAAGGATAATAAGTCGGATAATTCACTGGATCCGTATCTTCCATGAGTGCGTCAAAACTTATGTTACTCGAATAGATATGAAAATGTTCCGATTTAGCAGGCGCGTGCAGGTGGTCGCTGAACATGATGTACTTGGGGGCGCCGCCCGGCAGATTCCCAGTAGCCTCAAACTTATAGCGCACCCAGAGAGTTCCGTCATCTTCTGGTGTAACACCAGTGCCTTTATAGACATATTTTGCCGTTGATGGAACGCCGTTTCTGTAAAACGTCATGGAGTCATTTGTAATGACGACCCTATCCATATCCGTCGCATACGCCGTTTTATACTGCTCGAAATATTCACGTTCCGTTTTTTCACCGTGTTCCGCCTTGTGTTCCATTACTGGATTCAGCGTTCCGTCAAGCAGATATGGGTAAACCGATTGCCAATCTCCCGCCCAATCTGACAAGGCGCGGTCCTTAATGTCCGCAACGGTAAAATCCTCCTCTGCATGACCGTGATCGTGGTCATGTTCGTCATCTTCCATGCCTTCGACTATTTCTTCTTCTACTACGTCAACAACGTCCATCATGCGGATAATTTTCATCTTTGAGACGTCCATTGATTCGAGGATTCGGTCAACCCATACGTCTGTTTCGCCGCCGGTGTAGATGAAGACGTCGCTATTTTGGATAGTGATAATATCTCTCGGCGTTGGTTCAAAGGAATGGCTTTCGGCTCCGGGGGGCAACAGCATGGAAAGGTTTACCTTGTCGCCCGCGATAGCCCGGACAAAATCATAGGGGGGAAAGTTCGTCGCTACGACGGTAGGCTTTCCATTATTCTTCGCCGCGTCTTTATTCCCGGCTGCGAACAGAGCGCAGACGGACAGGGACAGCGTAAGACCTGTTAATAAAAATCGTTTCATTATTTTCCTCCATAAGAAACTTTGCATTTCCTCTTGAAAATTTAGATTTGAGGAAATGAGAGCATCTCAAAGTCTTTAATTTTTTGAGATGCCTTTGTGGTTATGCGTTTTTGGAGGTATATCAACAGTTGAATCGGACTTTTAAGTCAACGGGTTTAAGCGGACGGAAAGCCCGCTGTGGTTTTATAAAAGAGAGGGTGTATATG
>JAISEA010000083.1 GCA_031264475.1 Treponema sp.
CCGCTGGCTACCGTGTTTGTCGCGTATACGATTATCGGCTGGCATATCGCTATTGCCTTGTCCCTCGGTATTTTGGTAAACTTCCTTACGATGCAACAGTATATTGAACGGGACAAAAACGCAAAAATGGGCGGTCTTGAGGCTATTAAAAAGACCTTGAACCTTGGTTCTGGGCAATTTCCCACCGCGATGATCATGATTGCCTCCCCGGCGGCATTCGCGGCTGTGGTACAGGCAACAAAGACTTTTGGCGATCTCAGCGTCAGTCTCATGGGTCTCAGCATAAGCCCATACCTGCTCATCTTTGTCATCGCGGCGGTTATCGTGCTTTTTACGGGTTCGCCTCCGGCGTGTATCATGATGGGGCTGGGAATGGTAGTGGGAGTAGTTGCGGCGAAGGGACTTGATGTGAATTACGGTCTGCTCATGCGTATCGCGGCATTTACTTCCATAACTTTTGAGTCCCTGCCTTGGAATGGTACGGTCTTAATATGTCAGGGTTTTTCAAAGACAACCCACCGACAATCCTATCCCATCTACTTCTGGATAACGGTCATATTTACGACCGCCGCGGCGCTGGCATCTGTCCTCATTTCACAGGTGATAGGGTGATAAAATGTCAATAAGGATCAACGGGGTCAACCATTTCGGCATAAGCGTTAAGGATATGGATGAGAGCGTTAAGTGGTATGAGCGCGTATTTGGGTTTACAGTTGTAGATCACAGCGTCATACCCGCCAACGGCGTCAAAGTCTGCCATATGCAGGCACCCGGGTTTTTATTGGAGATTTTCTGCCCCAGCGATCCCTTGCCCCTGCCCAAAGATAGGAAAGACCCGAACCGCGATATCCTTACGCTTGGAAACAAGCATATTTCCTATGGGGTGTCAGACGCGCATATTCTACCGGAGGAGTTAAAAAAGTTAGGCGTAAACATCGTGTTCATCGCCGAGGTGGACAATACCTATGCGGTGTATATTCAGGACAATACGGGAAACCTTATTGAGATTTTTGAAGAGGTCGCGCCGAATTCGGCGGCGGCAAACAAATTGAAATCATAGAGGAGATAAAATCATGTCAACGGCATTTTACGCGAAGAGCCCCGGAAACGAGGGCTACATCAAGAATCTGGAGGTCATCGCGTTCCACGATCTCGGCGGGGTCATGGCGTTTCAGATGGCGCTCTATAAAACCAAAACCGAACGCTACTACCTGTACTGCGGTTCATTCAAGGGCGCGGGATTCAATATCTTGGACGTTACCGACGCCGCAAGCCCCAGGCTTGTCCGCTTTCACGAGGTCTGCAATCCAAAACTGTATACCGCCCAGTCAACGCCCAAGGTGCAAGCCGCCGATGACCTCCTTATCGTAGCCCTCGGCGGCGGCATCCCCTATTTGCATGGGGTATCATACGAGGATAAGAACATCGGCGGTCTGCAAATCTACAGTTTGAAAGAAGACCCCGAACACCCCAAGTTGCTTTCAACATGGGAAACAGGCGTTCCCGACGGCATGGGCGTACACCGTTTCATGTACAACGGTGGGCGTTATGTGCATTTATCGGCAGACTGTCAAGGATACATCGGTCAGATCTACCGTATTCTCGACATCGCCGATCCAACACAACCAAAAGAAGCGGGACGCTGGTGGATGCCAGAACAGTTCTCTGACGGTATGAAAGACGGGACCTATCCCGTGGGACACCACGATGAAAAAGACTGGCCCCAGCTACACGGTCCGCCCTATGTACAGGACGGAATTGCCTACTGCGCGTACTGGGCTGGTGGTGGTATTCTGGTAGACGTCCACGACGTTACCCGTCCAAAGAAACTAGGACAACTTATGATGACTCCGCCTTTTTCTGGTAAACTCGCCGGCGCCCGGTGCCATACCTTTCTGCCACTACGGGGGAGAAAATTCGCGGTACTGACCAACGAGGGAGAACGCTTCGCCTCGTGGAGCCGAGAGGTGATCGAAAAGAGCGTCCATCCCGGCGCACAGCCCCTGAACAGTATCCACATGATCGATGTTTCAAATCCAGCTGACCCGGTACTTATCGCCGAGTTCCCCTATCCTGAAGTGCCTCCCGGCTTCCCCCACCCCAATTTTAACACCATTGGTCTTGACTGCCAGGGTCCATTCGGACCGCATAATGTCCACGAACCTATGGGCAAGCCCTGGCTTGAGGATGATCCGAACAGGGTGTACTGTTGCTACTTCCATGCGGGTATGCGGGTTTATGATGTAAGCGATCCCTACTATATTAAAGAAATTGCCTACTTCATCCCACCCAACCCGGAACACAAGTACTTTGAGGTCAATATGCCCGGTCCTCTGCTCGGAACCGCGGAAGACTGCATTGTTGATGAGCGCGGCTTTATCTACATGGATTGTTTTCACGACGGTCTGTATATACTTCGTCTCAAAAAATAATTATGCTAGGAACGATTGTTAATGCTCTTGTTGTAGTGGTATGTTCCCTGACGGGATGCTTCCTTATCCGAGGCATCCCGAATCGTTTTGAAGACCTGATCAAAAAAGCCATCGGACTGTCCAATGTCTACCTAGGTATCCGGGGCGCCCTGGACAGTGAAAATATGCTCCTCCTCATCATGAGTATGGTGTTCGGGGCAGTCATCGGCGAGCTTATCGATATTGACAAATGGATGAACAGTCTGGGACTCTGGGCGGAAAAGAAGCTGAAGATGAATAAGGGCGCAAACGCCGATGAGGGCGTCGGCAAACAGAAAAGGAGTTTCTCTCAAGGCTTTATATCCGCCAGCATCCTCTTCTGCGCCGGCTCAATGTCCATCGTAGGCTCCATGCAGAGCGGACTCCAAGGAAACCATGAAATCCTCTTTGCCAAGTCCGTCATGGACGGTACTATGTCGCTGGTCTTTGGCGCATCCCTGGGAATAGGCGTTGTTTTTTCCTCCCTGTCAGTTCTGGTCTACCAAGGAGCGATAGCCTTGGCTTCCCAGGCAATCCGCGACTACCTGACGCCAGAGATTATCCGAGAAATGTCCGCAGTTGGCAGTCTTGTCATCGCTGGTATCGGTTTTAATTTTCTGACGGTCAAACCGATAAAGGTAGCGAACTTAATCCCCGCTATGTTCATCCCCTGCGCCTACTTTGCCTTCATTGGGCTGGTACGGTAATTGTATAACGAAAACGGGGGGGGGGGTGGCGGAAGCCACCCGAAGGGGGGCTGGAGACAGGGGAGGCGCACCACAAGGATAGGCGCAGTCAACCTCCGTTGTGGAAAACCGCGCCCCCCTCATACTATGAAAGTTAGTAGGTAGCAGGTAGTAGTTAGTAGGGTATCAGCGGGTCCGCCTTTCATACAACGACTAGGTTCCGCTTGTTTACAAGCGTAACCGTCAAGTCAGTGGACGCGGCGCACCCTTTCGGGTAACGCCTCGTGCGAAGTATTTAAACACCCTTCGGGTGAAGTAGTTTAGCGTAGGCTGACAAGGCATCGTCCTCGAAACTGCCCGCAAGCACCTTTTTCGTCAGCATCTTACCGAGTTGAACGCCCTCTTGGTCGAAGCTGTTGACGTTCCACACAAACCCTTGAAACATCACCTTGTTCTCGAAATGCGCAAGAAGAGCGCCGAGCGTCAAGGGTGTCAATCGTTTTCCAAAAATAAGGCTGGACGGACGAGCGCCGATGAATTTCTTGTTGGCGTTTGCATCGTCTTTGCCCTTGGCAAACGCGACTATCTGCGCTACAAGGTTAGCCTTGAGCTTGGTTTGGCTAACACTCCCGTCAACCGTTACATCGTCTTTGCGTTGGCTCTCAACGAAACCGATGAATTGGAGCGGCACAACGTCCGTACCTTGGTGGAGAAGTTGGTAAAACGAGTGCTGACCGTTGGTGCCCGGCTCTCCAAACACTACGGGTCCCGTGGAATAGGCAAGGGGTTGTCCGAAACGGTTGACTTGTTTGCCGTTGCTCTCCATGTCGAGTTGTTGCAGGTGGGCAGGGAAGCGGGACAGGGCTTGGCTATAGGGCAGAATCGCGGTGTAGGGGAAGTCTAGGAAGTTACGCTCCCACACGCCGATAAGAGCATCTAGCAACGCGGGATTCTTGCGGACGTCTCTTTCCAGAGACAACTTGTCTGTCTCGTGCGCACCCGCCAGAATCTCCTTGAACACGTCCGCCCCAAAAGCAAGCGAAAGAATCACGCCGCCCACGCCGGAGGTAGACGAATAACGCCCGCCGATAAAGTCGTCGATATAGAACGAGTCCAAGTAGGCTTTGTTGTGCGCCAGAGGACTCGTTTCGCTCGTAACAGCTACGATGTGCTTACTAGGGTCAAGTCCCGCGGCTTTGAGTTTTTCCCTGACAAAGAGTTCGTTTGCCAATGTTTCTTGCGTCGTTCCACTCTTGGAGGTCAGCACGAATACCGTCTCTTCCAAAGAGAGGGACGCCAAGATCGCGGACGCATCGTCAGGGTCAACGTTAGAGATGAACTTGGCGTTAAGCTTCTTTTTGCCCTCGGCGTCCGCCCAGTTTTCAAGGGCAAGGTAGAGGGCGCGAGGTCCCAAATCCGAACCGCCGATGCCGATTTGCGCAACGGTCGTGAATTTCTTGCCGCTCGCGCCGATAATTTCGCCCACGTGAACCGCATCCGCAAACGCGGAAAACCGCGCCAGCTCTTGCTTGTAGAACAGTCCGAGGTTCTTTCCTCCAAAAATAACGTCTTCTCCAAGCTGTCCACGAAGCAAATGGTGCAGAACCTTGCGGTTTTCACCGGTGTTCATGGTTTCACCGTCTAACAGCGCCTGATACTTAGCGACAAGTTCCTGTTCATCCGCAAGCGTCTGTAACGCATCTAAAGTCTGAACCGTAACAGGCTTCGCCGCATAAGAATAGGCGAGTCCTACGGACATTGGTACAACGGCGTCTTGTACCCGTTGGGCGTTGATAGCCTTATAATCAAAGGTCTTTCCTTCGCCGCCAAGCGTGGAAAGCGTCTTAAGCTTCGTAAACACAACCGTCTTATCAAAATCATTGTATTGCATAGCGTCTCCTTTAGGGAAATATAGTTTTTCAAGACATTAGTCTTGAGATGTTCCCAAGTATAGCGTTTTTTCAGGGCTGTTGCAATGGGGAGGGTGGAACGCGCTCATCTATCATTTATTGAAGGAAGCGCTTCATTATTTCATCGGCTTGCCGATAAATAAACTATGATACGAAGTTGGTATACAGGCGCGAGTGGGATGCGCGCCCAGCAATGGCGGCTCGACGCAGTCGCAAACAATTTGGCGAATATCGATCAAGATGCTTACAAAAAAGACGTTGCCGCGTTCAAGGCTTTTCCTGAGCTTCTCCTGCGCCGCGCAAACGACGACGGAGTCTACCACCAGCCTTTCGGGTCCGCGGATGCCGCGCCTATCATCGGAAAACTAGGCACAGGCGCGGAATTAAACGAGCTTTTTACAGACTTTCAACAGGGCGCTTTCAAGCAGACCGACAGCGACTATGACGTTGCCCTTGACGGCAAGGGCTTTCTCGCCGTTTCCACGCCTTGGGGCGAGCGTTACACCCGCAATGGTAGCTTTCAACTCGGCAAAGAGGGCATCCTCGAAACAAAGGATGGCTACCCGGTGCTTGGTGAAAACGGCTTTATTCACGTCAAGCAGAATAACTTCAAGATAGATCAAGACGGTGGGATTTGGATAAACGCGGCTATTCCCGAAGACCCCAACGTGCTCGTCTCAAGAGAGAGCAACAACTGGGAACAGACGGAACTCTTGGACGTGCTCAAGCTCGTTGAGTTTGACCTTGACCGCTACCTTGAGAAACAAGGTTCCAGCCTCTACAAGGCAACGGACGTGTCTGGAGACGCCCGCGTCATAGAGCAGGGTAACCGTCCTCGCATAGTACAAGGTTTTATTGAAGGCTCAAACGTCGAGCCTGTCGTTGAAATGGTGCAGATGATAGAGGTAAACCGCGCTTACGAGGCGAATCAGAAGGCGGTTATGACCGGCGACTCCATGCTTGGAGTCTTGATAAATCAGATAAGTAAGTTTGCGTGACTTGGGAAAAGGAGAAGACTATGGTAAGGAGTTTATGGACCGGCGCGTCCGGTATGATTGGACAGCAGGCGAATATTGATACGATTTCCAACAACCTAGCGAATGTAAATACGTCTGGGTATAAGAAGCAGAGGGCGGACTTTGAAGACCTGCTCTATCAAACGATTAAGACGGCGGGCACTCCGGCGACTGAAGACACGGTTATACCGGTTGGCGTGCAGATGGGGCATGGCGTCAAGTTGGCGGATACCCAGCGTATGTTCTCGCAAGGCGCGCCGCAGAGTACCGAGGTTGCTACCGATATGGCGATTGTGGGAGACGGCTTCTTCCGTGTGCAGACGTACGACGGTTCGTACGCTTACACCCGCAACGGCGCTTTTCAGGTTGACTCGGACGGACGCATGGTAACGTCCCAGGGCTATTGGCTTCTGCCAGACATTGTCATGCCTGAAAACTTCCTTCCTGAAAGCATCACCGTGTCTCAAGACGGGCGGGTGTCAGTCATCGTGCCGCAGATAGACGAAACCACGCCCACCGAAGTGGGACAGCTAGAACTCTATCGGTTTCCTAATCCGGTGGGTTTGAGTGCGGTAGGTGAGAATCTTTTCAAAATATCGAGCGCGTCAGGCGACCCCATTGCCGGGCGACCGGGCTACGATGGTATGGGCAAAATCTACCACAAATTCCTTGAGATGTCCAACGTGTCTATTGTACGTGAGATGGTAGACCTGATTGTCGCCCAGCGCGCCTATGAGTTCAACTCCAAGACCATACAGACAAGCGACAGTATGCTATCAACCGCGACGAACTTGAAACGATAAGTAAAGCGGATGCCGCTGTTCCCTTATGAATACCGTTACTATAAATGCGGAATCCGTTTCTCTTCCTTCCTGGACTGATGAAATAGAAACTTTTATTCAGCGAGCGCTCGCAACCCTCGGTAAAGACAAATGGGACCTCTCTATCCTCTTCTGCGATGACACGTATATGCAGGCGCTCAACGGGCGTTTCCGCGATAAGGACGAAGCGACCGATGTGCTGTCCTTTGCTCTGGGTGAGTGGGACGGGGACAGGTATCTGCCCGGCGACATAGCGATCTCCCTTGACACGTTAAAGACAAACGCCGCCTGTTTTGGCGTTTCCGAAGGCGAAGAAGTCCGCCGCCTTCTCGTGCATGGCATCCTGCACTTGGACGGCATGGATCACACGGGCTATTTAGGCGGCGGAGATGAGCCGATGTTGCTCCTGCAAGAAAAGATATTGGCGGCTTTAGGCTCTACTCGCTAGACGGTCGCCACGCCAAATAATCAACATAGCGCTGAAACTGCTTTCCTTCGGGAGACGTTTTTATCAAGAAGCCGGTCTCGCAGGAGTCGGCTTCGGCATTTACCCAGCGCGTCTCCACTTTTAGCTCAAACGGGGCGATTTTAGACGCGGACTCTGGTATGACCTTCAAGGTATACACGGTTCCGGGTTGGGCGTCGATGAATACCGTTGCTTCTATGCGGCATCCGGTTACGCTAATATCTTTTACGAGGGCGTCTCCGTCGAAGAGCGCGCTCATACGCGCGTGCGCCATGGTATGGTAGCGCGTCCCTTTCCTTTTTTCAAACATAATAACTCCTTTAGACGATTACTCCGCCAATAAACGGCGGGTGCTTATTACAACAGCCGAAGGCTGTTTAAATACTTCACACGGTCAGAACATTAAACGGATAAGTAAGCGGGAATATCAGGAGGGGGGCGCGGTTTTCCACAACGAGATCGCGTGCGCCTGCCCTTGTGGTGCGCCCCCCTGTCTCCAGACCCCTTCGGGGTCTTCCGCCACCCCCCAACCCCACGGTGGGGCGGAGCAAGACGCTTTAGCACATCCGAAGGGCGCCGCCATCCCCCAGCCAAATAATAAAGAATAGGTAGCAGTTAGCAAAGAAGTATCCCGCTCCATGTCTGACACCGCCCCAGCCAAATAACAATGAGCAGTTAATAGTTAGTAAAGAACAGGTCGCCGCCCCAGCTCTTCCCTTTGCTCTCTACTACCTACTCTTTGCTCTCTATTACCTGCTAACTGCTCTCTACTACCTGCTCTTTGCTCTCTACTACCTGTTCCCTAATTCCTTTCCCACCGTCCCCTTACGCAGGTATCCGCCAAACATCGGCGGATGTCCACGGGACTTCGGCAAGGTCCCGCCAGACTCCGGCGGACTCCCGTCAGACTCTCGCGGATATCCGCCGGACTCTCGCGGATATCCGCCGAACCTTGACGGGAAGTCGCCGAACCTTGACGGGAAGTCGCCGCCATGTATCGGTGTTGACTTTGGCGCCGAATCGTATAGCCCGCCCCGTGTGGACGCATCGCCATAGACGAACAGCCCTGCGGGGCGCAAGCGCCTTTAACAGAAAGAGTAAACGCCATGACCGCGCCCCACGCCAGCGCGATAGGGCTTTCTTTTCGCGCGTCTGTGAGAAGATCAGATAGGTCAGTTTTAGTGATTCGTCGGAAAGTCATTGTCTATTCTTAATAACTAGGGCAGGCGTAAGACTCCCACAAAGGTCGGAGCGCTGTAGACAGGGGAAAAATTGCCGTCCATGCCTGAAGCGGTTATGTAGAAGGCGGCGTAGGCGTGTCTGTCTGGAGGCGTTCCACTCACGGGAACAACATCCGCGTTGACAAGGCTGGTCGCCTTTGCCGTGTCAGTCAAATCGTCTGAGGCGCGGAAGTATCGGTCGGGTTCAGGGCTGAAGTTGCCGCTCCCGTTTGACCGATACAGTCTGTAGGAAGTCGCGTCTATGTTCATGGCGGGAATAAAGCCTTGATTCTGCAAGAAGTCAAGCTCTATGGTTCTACCGCCCGCGCCCGACCCAAGCGCGCTGTCTATATTCCCGGACTCGAATTCGAGCGCGTAATAGTTTCTGTTTCTAAACACCGTGCCTACGGCGCTGACGTTTGTCGTGCTGGTAGAACTCGTGTCCGTATAGGGTAGCAGGGCGTTGTAATCCGATGCTAAGGTCGAATTCAACCTGTTATAATCAGAAGTGGATATAGAATCGTAGGGCATATCGCTTATATAGATGCGGTAAAACAGCGTGAAATGGAAGTTAGACACCGAATCGTAATTATCGCTTGAAGGTAAGCGTATAGTCGCCCTTGAATTTAATTGGACGGTTATGTTTGACAGCGGGACTGGGTATAAATAGAGGTAATCTTCTAAACCACACGAAGCAAAGAGCGTCATGGCGATACATAAAATCAACATTGAGACTACCATAGCATAGATTCCGTTTAAAGGCAAGAGATTGGCGGGTCGAGTGGGATAATTGACAAAAGTCGCGGTTTAATCTAAAATTCAGGCATGAAACAGACAGTTTTTACCTTTTCCTTTCTTGCTCTCCTTGCGCTCTCAAGCGTATTTACCCAAAATAGACCGGACGCGCTGGCAAGATACCGCAGTGGGCGCAGTTTGGAGAGCGCCAATCGTTTACAAGAGGCAACGGCTAACTACAATGAAGCCGTCAGCATTTGTAATAATGAGATTAACCAAAGGATAGCGACCAGAGACACCTACGTCGTTATGACATGGTCCTTGCAGAGGCTCAAGAGATACGACGATGTCATCTCTTGGGCGGAAAGAGGAGCGCGCCTCTACCCCGATGACTACCGCCTCAACGAAATAATGGGCGAGGCTTTCTTCTACAAAGACGACTACGAACATTCGCTTAGCATGATGCAGTCCTTTGTTACCGGATTGCCCAGAAACGACAGGGTGTCTACCGCGTATTTCTTTATGGGGGAGATTTTCAGGATAGAGGGAAAGTTCCGCCGTTCCGACATCGCCTACAGTACCGCCGTGTATCTTGAGCCGGGTATAGCCTTGTGGTGGTATAGGTTGGGAATCGTCAGGGAGTCGTTGAAGGACTACGCGGCGGCGCAAGAGGCGTTTAACAGGGTTTTGCGGCTCAATCCCAGTAGCAAAGAAGCAACCGAAGCGCTTGCTCGCATAAGACAATTCGTATAGCGAATGAAGCGCCTTTTAGAAGCAACAGCCTCCCCTACCCTTGTCGCCGCCGCTTGCTGTAAAACTCCTTCACCACGTGACCGGCTGGTTTGCCGAGAACGCTGTAGTCGTCGTTGATAATGGGGAGACGGGCGTACGTTTCAAGATGCGCCCAGCAGACAAAGCCTTGGACCCACGGACGCGAACCAGCCTTATCAAACATAGTCGCATAATACATGGCTTGCTCTTCAAGGTTTAAGTCGCCTTTGTGTGTCCAATCGTTGGGAATGAAAGAAGAACCGCTTCGGCTTGGGCATCCACATTCCGCAAAGAAGAAAGGCTTCTGGAGGCTTTGCACCACCGTAAAGACGCGGTCAAGGTTTTCATCCCACTGGTCAATGGGGTAATAGCCGCTTGACGAAATGTAATCAACCGCGTCCCACCACTCGACCGCAGTTTCCTGATACTTATCCGTGTTATACGTGATCTTGCCGCCATAGACCGCGCGAACCTTTTCAATAAGCGCCCGCCAATAGTCGGACTTACGCTCGGACTGCACCAATTCACACCCTATCATCAGCATATCGGCTTTGACTTCCTCGGCAAGCGCCGCATACCGAACAATGTAGTCGGTGTAACTCTGAAACCACTTACTCCACTTCGGCTCACACGGCGCTTCGTGGTCAAAGAAGTCAATATGCGCCCGCCATACCCCGTTACGGCAATTCACCATCGGCTTGAATATGACGGACAAGCCGAATTCTCGGCAAGAGGCAACCGCTCGTTTAAGCTCATCGTCTGAAGGAACGACGCCTTCATAGTCAACGGTTTCTGATTGCGGCGTCTCCTGCAACGCACCGAAAGCCAACACCGCGGTATCGCACGCGGTCCCGTCCCGCATTACACGGAGCGATTCCCGCGTCTCCTCAAAAGAAACCCGCGTCTTTTCGCGGCTCGCAAATAAAAAAGTAAAACCTCGTATCATCGTTTTTTCATTATCGGCAAACAGATGTTTTCTCTCAACTAAACCGGTTATGGATACTCGTTAGGGTCGGGCGTTAGGTACTCATAGTTGACCGGCACTTCATTCTTCTTTAAGAAATCCACATAAATCTGTAAATTCTTGTTGTAATTCGCGTAGAACTTCTTCATACCCTCAAGGGACCACTCATATAACTGTTCCAGCGTGTATTTCGGCAAATCCTGGGTCAGAATATAAGGGATACCATGAAAGTCGGCGATCTCAAGTTGCCGAAGCCCCGCGGCTATTTGCATTACAGGGATTCCCGCAAGAACCGCCGCAACATTCCCATGTATCCGCGTGCCTAGTGAAAAATCATATCGGCTTAAATGTCTGATAATCTTGACTTCGGATATATGAAAATACGTCCGATTCTGTTGAATCATAAAATGCTCTTTAGTCTGCGGCAAATCAGCGTGCAATCTCCCTTTATTTGTAATTTCAATACCGTTCCACAACAAATCGCCCTCTTCCTTATCGGTAAATAACACATCGCTGTTTGGGAAATTTTGCCAGACGTAATTCATATAATCCGACCAGACCTTATGGTAGTTATAAGCCGTAAAATTTGTATTGATTTTCATATATTTCAAATCCCTTAAAACATACTGCTTACAAACCTTGTCAAAATACCTCCCATAATAGCGCAAGGAGGGACAGCCGATTACGTCAATACATTCGGCGGGAAACCCCAAAGTTTTCACTAAATAATCGTATGTCCATTCGCCACGCACGCCGATACTTGCGGAACGATTGAGAACGGCTTTGCAGAAATCCTTATGTACTTCCCTAAGTTCCGCGTCAAAGTCTATTTTCCCGCCGGGTCGCCCTCCCCCACCTATTCCAACGACGACGACCCTCGCATCGCTTTTGTTAATGCGCTCTATTAAACGGACTAAAGAATTTTTAGCGTATGGTTCTAATGAGTTTGCTAAAGGCATAATAACGTGGTTATAGTTAGTCTTACTAAATTTATTATCGGGATTTAACGCCAAATGTTTGTAAACGGCGTTGGCGAAAAAAATATTGCCTGTGTTACTTCCGATATTATTATGTTGTAAGAACAACGCCTCGGCGAATTTAGCTATTGTATTACTTCCATAAAAATCGATCTTTTTCCCCTCGCCAACCGTCGGCTCGACAAATTTAGTTATTGTATTATTCCCAATAAGATTGACCCCCCCCCCCCGTCTTAAATTTTAATAGCTCGAAGACCGTATAAGTCAGTTTAACACCAGTATTCGGCAGGACTTTAGTTGCGTTAGTTTTCAATATTTCAGCGCGTAACGCCGGGTCTTTTACATACAATAAAATATATTCTTCGTTCAGATCGACTAATATTTTCGGCTTGACCTGAGTCTTTTCTATTCTCACGATCAAACAAAACTTATTGATAAACCCGCAATTAAACAAAGAATCTTCAAAAAGCCCTTTATAATCAAAGTTTATCAGGGCAAGTACGGCGGCTTTGTAATGTAGATGTGTGATGGCGTTGAATATCTGTGTTTGCTCATTTATACCGGGTACCTTCATAACCTCCTGCATATTGATTATCTGAAAACTATTTTCTCCTTTAGTTGCAGTCGGAGAAAGCCCTTTCGCAAGCTCTGGGAAGGCAAGCTCCGCATGTTTTTTTATCTGGTCGTAGTCTATATTCTGGGAAGACAAGTTATAAATTTTGCGAGCGTCTGCAAGAAAGAGCAGGAAATAGACGCTTGGTAGATTGAGGAAATAAGAAAAATAAGCTATACCAAAACGATACGTCTGTTTTGCAAACGAAGAGAGGCTATTAAGACTCGTAGAAGCCATACCGTATATATTTTCTAAAACAAGTCCCTTGATATACAGCAAGAATTCAGCAAGACATGTGGGCGGGATTATTGGATTATAGATATAATCGTCCAGATTTATATTATTTTCAATAGTTCCCGGATGCGCCTTGTATGCGACCGAGTCGTCTCCATAAAAATCAAGAAAATATTGTATATGAATACAATAAAGTTGTTTCGATTTTTTCCCATATAAATAAAAAGCACCCGGCGAATTCGGAAAGAATATGGAAACTGTCTTATTTTCCAACGGTTTCCTATCAAATTTGAAAAAGGAAAGAAGTTTCTCCTTCTGTTCCACGGTCATATCCTTTAACGTTTCCATATAATCAAAATATTCATAAGGCGGCTCTCCACCGAAATGGGTCGTAGTTGGGAAGTATAATTGTTTTTTGAACTTACCCCAGCCGTATTCAAGGTACAATTTTTTATAGTTGTCAGCAAGAACTTGAAAAAGTGAATGATTTGGTTTTAAAACTATATGATAATAGTCTCGACTTGGTTCAATTTGAATATATGGGATTTCCCTGAACGTGAAATATAAATTATAAGGCGTAAGGCTGTCGGACATTACATAAATCTCCGTTAAGCTCCGTAAATCAATCCCCGCCTTCTCAAATGCCGTGTCGTAATATCTGATAATCTCGGCTTTAACTTCACCAATTTCCGAAAGCCGATAACCAGGGAAACGGTCGGGGGCGCATATAAATTTAATCTTGTCTGTATAAATAGGCAGTTGTCCAGTTGGTTGCATACTCATAATAGCTAATTCCTTGTCGCTATGCGCGGTTAGATGCCTTGTTAGAACCTGCGCGGGAAACGATGGGTGGTTAATGCAATATAAAACCATTAAAATCCTCCTAATTGGTATTTCTGAACTCCGATTGTTCTGTTCTGAACTAGATTTAACTGGCTCGGAACTAGATTCATCTGGCTCGGAACTAGATTTAACTGGCTCGGAACTAGATTTAACTAGCTCGGAACTAGATTTAACTAGCTCGGAACTAGATTTAACTAGCTCGGAACTAGATTTAACTAGCTCGGAACTAGATTTAACTAGCTCGGAACTAGATTCATCTAGCTCGGAACTAGATTCATCTAGCCCCGAAGTCCGATAGTTCTATTCGGAAGTCCGATTGTTCTGTTCCGAACTCCGACTTTCTAGCTCTGAACTAGATAAATCTAGTTCAGAGCTCCGACTTGGCATCCTGTCTAGGGCTTCGGCGTGTAGGTTGTTCAACAGCTTGGTCCCCCCCCCCCCCGGTGTACTTTATATCCTTTGGTAATTCAATCATTTCGTTTTCGTGAACAAACTGCTTATTACTTACGATTATACGCGGTTTCTCAATATCGCGAGACTCAAGAAAACGCGCCGAGAATGCAAAACCTGAATACTGTCGGGGATTTTTCGCAAAAACCACTAGTTTTTGATTTTCTTCAAATCTTATCCCTATATTATTTTTGAAAATATCAAGCCCTTTCTCAAAACAATAATCTTGCAAAACCAAATAAGACACGCCGTCTTCTTTAGGGAGACGAGAAATAGAAATTCTCAACGTATCTACCACAATGGACGAGTGATTAGATAAATACATGAAATCAATGTAGATATACGACGAAGACCATACAATATCAAGCAGATAAATCTCAAAAAATCGTACACCATAATCCTGACGCGAAGGGCAAGTAAATACAAACCAACCTGTGGGTGCAGATGTAAATTCAGTAAGTTTGCTTACTAATAACTCGTAATACGGGCTTTTCCGCGCATATTCCCAATATAAATTGACTGTGAAGTTTTGAAGATTGAACGCCTTGAGGTGCCACGGCTTTACCGCGCCGGTAAAATGTACCAGCTTCGGCTCTTTGATTGCGTCTGTTATCCATTCGTTTACTACCGCGGGCTCTTCACCGATCAAAAACGAACGTTCGTCGATTGCATACCAAAACAAATTCCATGCACTGTCGAAATAATGCACCTTCCCCTTAAACAAGGAGTTGAGCGTATCTTGATCATGATACGACCATTGCCTCGCCGCCGCAACCGCGAACATCTTTTCCGTCGTGAAATCTCTTTTTATTTCGGCAATGTTGAAAAGAATCAGCCCCGCGTTAAAATACCCGTACGTCTCCTCCGCAGAGAATTTCAAGGCGCGTACAGTATCTTCATGCAGAACGTCAAGGTGGGGTAGATTTGCCGATATAATAAAATCCGAATCCCGTACCGCTCCGATATATTTTCCGGTCAAGTCCGCCTCGAACAATTCGGCGACATCCGCGTTCACCACCATGTCGCAATCAAGATAGAGAATCTTGTCATATCCTTCAAAAATATCGAGTATGAAGAACCGATAATACGTTTCATAGGTCAAATGGCGGCTAATATAAATATCGCTGTAAGCCTCGAAGTTCTGCGAAACATCGCAGAACCGCAAGAGGAAGTTATCGACGTTATCGAACATAGTCTTGCAAACCCTACGAGACGTTTCCGTTATATCCCGGTGTAAAATTACTATATCGTAGAAGCTGTCCGGGCTTGAATTCGCGTAAATTGAAGCAAGCAGTACCGACGTGTACTTTATATAATCGTTATTGCAAGCTAAACAGATCGTAACGCGCCGCAAGCCGTCGGGGATTTGCGGTTTCACAACCTTCGCCAAAGGTTTCACGTCCTTCGCGGCGATAACCGTCGCGTTAAATAGCGAATAACGCTCGCTTTTTTCAAGAGAATACGCAAAAATTGAAAGTAAAACCTTCGCAAACTCGCCTATAATCTTCAGATGTTTTTGTTTCCGCAAAGAAAAATCAACAGAGTTCTCGATTTCACCCAATACATCGAATAAAAATGCGGAATATTCGCGGAAAAGGTCGCTCCGCATGATGAATATATGACTCTCAAGCTCGGTCTTTGCGTCTAACGCTTCCATAAGCGCGTCATAATACGCGGGATATTTATTCGTAATAATCTTTATGAATAGATCAAGATCTTTTTTCTCAAAGGTTCTTGAAATAAACTCATAAGCGGACAGCCTTTGCCCATCAATGACGATCTCCCGCTGTTTCGGAAGGATAACATCATAGTCAGAACAATAGCCCGCAATACGCCGCTCATCCACGCCGTATTTATTCAGGACGCTTTCGTTGAGATTCTCACAAGAAACTACGGAAGATTCCTCTGTTTCCTCCTCATCTTCGCTAAAGGCGAAGTACCTGTCATAACGCCAGAACCCGTAATAATCAGCGCCGCTGTCGTTCTTGTACGCCCAATACTGCGCCGTTAGCTCGCAATACCGCTTGTTCTTCGCGGAAATATTATCGCCCTCGTCATCGTGCAGTGTATCCGCGAACCTTTCCTCACTCAACGCAGTCCCCACTTGTATCGGGACGATGTACTTGTTGTTCTCTGGCACATACGCTGGCTCGTGCATGGAGACGTATATCTTCACCTTCTTGTCGCTTACTTCCTCCTCGTCTTCAAACAGGCATTCGTTCTCGTATTCAAAATCCACGCATACCCCATCCCCTGAATACGCCAAATCTTCGACATAGAACAGGCGCGCCAACTCCGCCTTTACCTTTTCCCGTTCTTGCCCCTTGAGCGTCCACTCGCTTCGCCACCAGAATCGCCGAATAAACGCATCGCTTATCGGAAAGAAGTAATCGTCGTCCTCGTCCAATAGAGCATACAGGAAATCCAAGCTAGACTTTACGTCTCGGACTACGTTCAAAGGCGCGGACATCGCTTCTTTGAAGAAAGCGTCTTCTCTACTCCAGCTAAATATGACACGCTGACCCTCGGCGTATACAGCGTTCCGCGCTTCCTTCCACAAGGCGCTCGTAAATACCAAGTCTTCCCCGTAGAAACGCTGTCTATCAATAGCAGAAAGCGCTTTTTCTATCGCGCCGCTTGCGCGTTCCCACAAATCCCGCCGAATTATTTTATTCCCCAGAAAAGACCAGCCCCAAAATTCCGATGCTTTCTCCACATAATCCGAGAAGAATCGATCATCGTCCCCGAATGTATACGCCTCGTCTTGGTACGCTTGAATCGTATCGACGGCGGACCATCTAACTGCGGTATTGGCAACCGCAAAATCTGCCCGCGCTTGCGCCATATCCGTTAAAACTTCGGCGAGAAAACCAGCGGTCAGCGTGTCACCCTGATTCAGAAACAACAAATAGTCTCCACGCGCCTGAGTCGCCCCGAAAAACCGCGCGTTTTGCTCCGCGCCGCCGCTGTCGCCTTCCGCGTCTTCCGCATAAAGCGGTACTATCGTCGCTTTGTGCAGGTGTTTGTACTGCTTGAGGATACTCTTTCTCCGATGCTGTTTAGCTTTCTCCTTGTCGCCCATGCCTACATAATCATCCGCGGTGGGTTCTTCACAATCCACGATGATAATCTCCCGCAATTTACGAGGCAGTTGATGGACGACGCTGGCGAGGCTTATATTCATGCCTTTTATGTCGTCATAGAAAGGGATAATTATTGAAACTACCTTATTCAATGACAAAACTTCCTGACGTAATTGCTCTTTCTTTTCAGATTTAATATTTAATTCCATAGAAAACTCCTTTGCGGTCTTTCCCGCCGTCTTAATTATTAAGAGATATTACGGCTCTACCGAGAAATACCGTGAATCCGCTTGGGAATCTTGATGGTATGAGTAAGTAAATATTACGCGGTCGTGCGTGTATATATTTGAGTCTTGGGAGGGTCGATGACCCGCGTTGGTAAACGGGTTTTCTAGTATATAAAATACACGGGGGGGGGGCACTTTGCGCGGATGTACGATGAGACGTTTATCCGCTTTTCATTTTCTTGTAAAGATTGCATATTCTAAATAGGCTCCTTGGGTCTATTAGGTATTATAGTATAGTTTTTAAAAAAGTCAAGAGGGTTTTAGGAGGGGGGCGCTATTTCCAAAACATTTTGGCACACAGGAGCCTTTGTGTCGCGCCCCCCTGTCTCCAGCCCCGCCCTGCGAGGTGGGTTTAGAGGGCGGGTCTTCCGCCACCCCCCAATTCGTGAACCGTACAACACTCGGTGTTAAGACATCTAGCAGGCTGTACCTGCGCCTTTAGGGTATTTTAGACTTATCTTTGCCTGATCGGACAACACCCCGTGTGAAGTTAGTAAACACCCGAAGGGTGCGGGCATAGTTGCGCACCCTTTTGTACAAAATCCCATGCGAAGTCGTTAAACACCCGATTGAATAAGAACGTTATTCGATCGAATAGGAACGTTATCCGATCGAATAGAAACGCTATTTGATCGGATAAGACTGCTATTCGATCGAATAAGAACGCTATTTGATCAAATAGGAACGTTATCCGATCGAATAAGAACGCTATTCGATCGAATAAGACTGCTATTCGATCGAATAGGGACGCTATTTGATCGAATAGGGACGCTATTTGATCGAATAAGAGTCTTATCTGATCAAATAAGACTCTTAATAATCAACAAAAAGGAGATACGTGTATATGAATTTCATACTTACTGCTGATACTATACAGGAAACTGGTACAGGGTAGGATTGGGCATCATGGGTGCCAGATATACCTATTTTGGAGGAGAACTCACCTTGCGATTGGTTCAAAACGGCTTACTCTGCCGCTCCTTTGCGCTAATCGGGCGGGAACTCCCCCTACGCGTGGGGTAAAGCGCCTTACTCCGCTGTACCTTTACGTGAATCGGGCGAGGACTCACCCTGCGCGTAGGTTAAAGCGGTTTACTCCGCTGTGCCTTTACATGAATCGGGCGAGGACTCACCCTGTGCGTGGTTCAAAGCGGCTTACTCCGCCGCTCCTTTACGTGAATCGGTCGGAGTCTCCCTCTGCGATTGGGTTAAAGCGGCTTACTCCGCTGCTCCTTTGCGCTAATCGGTCGGGGTATCACCCTACACGTAGGTTAAAATGCCTTACTCCGCCGCTTCTTTTCGTGAATCGGGTGGAGACTCCCCCGGCGATTGGTTCAAAGCGGCTTACTCTGCCGCTCCTTTGCGCTAATCGGGCGAGGACTCACCCTGCGCTTAGGTTAAAGCGGTTTACTCCGCTGTGCCTTTACGTGAATCGGGCGGAGACTCACCCTGCGCGTGGTTCAAAACGGCTTGCACCGCCGCGCCTTTGCGTGAATCGGACGGTGACTCTCCCTGCGCGTAGGTTAAAGCGGCTTACTCTGCTGTGCCTTTACGTGAATCGGAGGAGGACTCCCTCTGCGCGTAGGTCAAAGCGGCTTACTCCGCCGCTCCTTTGCGCTAATCGGGCGGGGACTCACCCTGCGCGTGGTTCAAAGCGGCTTACTCCGCCGAGCCTTTACGTGAATCGGAGGAGGACTCCCTCTGCGCGTAGGTCAAAGCGGCTTACTCCGCTGCTCCTTTGCGAGAATCGGGCAAGGACTCACCCTGCGCGTAGGTCAAAGCGGCTTACTCCGCCACTCCTTTACGTGAATCGGTCGGAGTCTCCCTCTGCGATTGGGTTAAAGCGGCTTACTCCGCCACTCCTCTACGCTTATCGGGCGGAGACTCCCCCTGCACGTAGGTCAAAGCGGCTTACTCCGCCGCTCTTTTACGTGAATCTGGCTGGATCTCACCCTGCGCGTAGGGTAAAACGGCTTACGCCGCTGTGCCTTTGCGTGAATCGGATGGGGACTCGCCCTGCGCTTGGGTTAAAACGCCTTGCGTCGCTGTGCCTTTGCGAGAATCGGGCGAGGACTCACCTTGCGATTGGTTCAAAGCGGCTTACTCCGCCGCGCCTTTGCGTGAATCGGACGAGGACTCGCCCTGCGCGTGCAAAGCGGCTTGCGCCGCCGCACCTTTACGTGAATAAGGCGGGGTCTCACTCTGCGCGTGGGTCAAAGCACCTTACGCCGCTGTGCCTTTGCGTGAATCGGACGAGGACTCGCCCTTTGGGTTGTTCTAAAGCGTCTTGTTCTACTGCGCCTTTGCGCGAGCTGGGGGGTGGCAGAAGACCCCCGAAGGAGGGCTGGAGCGAGGGGGGCGCACCACAAGGTCATCTGTGTGCCGTCCTCCGTTAAAGAAAACCGCGCCCCCCTCATGATATTACATTACCGTGATGGGTGCGGGCTACTCCTGCGCAGGGTGCGCCCCTTCCCCATATCTCAAATCCTTAGGTAGCTCAACCATCACGCTTTCGTGAATGAATTGCCTGTTATTTGCGATAATACGTGGCTTCTCGTTATCACGAGATTCGAGAAAACGCGCGGAGAATGAAAAACCAGAATACTGCTGGGGGTTTTTCGCAAAAACCACTAGCTTTTTATTTTCTTCAAACCGTATCCCTATGTTGGTTTTGAAGACGTCAAGCCCTTTCTCGAAACAATAATCGCGCAAAACTAGATAAGAAGACGCGCCGTCATCTGTAGGAAAGCGAGAAATAGATATTCGCAACGTATCCACAAGACCCGCCGCGTGATCGGATAGATACATGAAGTCAATGTAGAGATAGGAAGAAGACCACATAATATCAACCACATGAATCTCGAAGAAGCGCGCGCCGTAATTTTGGCGCGGAGGGCAAACAAACACAAGCCAACCCGTGGGCGCGGAGGTGAATTCGGTGAGTTTGCTCACTAAAAGCTCGTAATACGGGCTTTTGCGTGCATATTTCCAAAATAAATTGACCGTGAAGTTTGAAAGCTTGAGCGCCTTGAGATGCCACGGCTTTATCAGTCCGGAAAAATGTATCAATTTAGGCGCTTTGACTGCGGCGGTTGCCCACTCGTTTACTATCGCGGGTTCATCGCCGGTTAAAAACGTCCGCTCGTCGATTGTATGCCAAGGCAAATTCCACGCAACGTCAAAATAATGCGCCTTCCCTTTAAACAAGAGGTTCATCGCGTCTTGATCAGGAAACGACCATTTCCTTGACATCGCAGTCTCGAACATCTTTTCCACAGTGAAATCCTTTTTTACTTCGGCAATGTTGAAAAGAATAAGCCCGGAATTAAAGTAACCGTATACCTCTTCCTCAGAGAATTGCAGGGCGTTCATAGTATCTCTTTGCGAGGGGTTAATGTTAGGCGAATGCGTCTGCATAATAAAATCCGCATCTCTCACCACGCCGATATATTTCCCGGTCAAGTCCGCCTCGAACAATTCGGCTATATCCGCGACCGCGATCATGTCGCAATCAAGGTATAAAACCTTGTCGTATCCCTCAAAAATATCCGGGATAAAGAACCGATAATACATTTCATAGGTCCAATACTGTCTAATATAAATATCATGGTAAGCCTCGAAGTTCCGCGAGACATCGTAGAATCGTAAAAGGAAGTTATCGGCGTTATCAAACATAGTCTTGCAGACTCGGCGAGACGTTTCCGTTATATCCCGGTGTAAAATTACTATGTCATAGAAACTGTCGGGGCTTGAATTCGCATAAATCGAGGCAAGCAGTACCGAAGTGTACTTGATATATTCGTTATTGCAAGCTAAACAGATCGTAACGCGCCGTAAACCTTCGGGAATTTTCGGTTTCACCACCTTTGCGAAGGGTTTCGCGTGCTCCGCGGCGATAACCACCGCGTTAAATACGGAATAACGCTCGCTTTTTTCAAGAGAATTTGCAAAAGTTGCAAGTAAAACCTTCGCAAATTCGTCTACAATCTTTAGATGCCTTTGTTTCCGCAAAGAAAAATCAACGGATCGCTCGATTTCCGCGAGAATATCAAACAAAAACGCCGAATATTCACGAAAAATGTCTTTCCGCATGATGAATATATGGCTATCAAGCGTGGTTTTTGCGTCCAGCGTTTCCATAAGCGCGTCAGAATACGCGGGATACTTATCCTTAACAACCGTTACGAATAGATCAAGGTCGGTTTTCTCAAAGGTTCTTGAAAGAAACTCGTAAGCGGATAACCTTTGCCCATCAACGGCGATCCCATGCTGTTTCGGAAGGATAACATCGTAGACAGAACAGTACCCCGCGGGACGCCGCTCGTCAACGCCGTATTTATTCAGGACGCTTTCGGTTAGATTCTTGCAAGAAACAGCGGAAGATTCTTCAGAATCCCCCGCATCCTCGCTAAAGGCGAAGTATTTATGGGAAGTCCAGAACCCGTAATAATCCGCGGCGCTGTCGTTCTTATAGGCAAAATACTGCGCCGTTAGCTCTTGGTACATATTGTGCTTCGCGGAAATGTTATCGCCTTCATCGTCGTGTAACATATCCGCAAATCTTTCCTCATTCAACGCGGTTCCGATCTGTATCGGGATGATGTACTTGTTGTTCTCTGGCACATACGCCTGTTCGTGCATGGCAACGTATATCTTCACCTTCTTGTCGCTTACTTCCTCTTGATCTTCAAACAGACATTCCTTGTCGTATGCAAAATCCACGCACACCCCGTCCCCAGAATACGCCAAATCATCAACAAAAAACAGGCGTGCCAACTCAGCCTTTACCCTTTCCCGCTCTTCTCCTTTGAGCGTCCACTCGCTTCGCCACCAGAATCGCCGAACAAACGCATCGCTTATGGGGAAAAAGTCATCATCTTTCTCATCCAGCAACCCATACAGGAAATTCAGACTGAATTCTATATCCCGCACGATGCTCATCGGCGCGGACATTGCGCTTTTGAAGAAAGAATCTTCCTTGCCCCAGCTAAATATGACGTATTTCTCCACGATAGGTACTACTTTCCGCGCTTCATTCCACAAGACGCTCGCAAATACCAAGTCTTCCCCGTAGAAACGTTGTTTGCCCACAGCAGAAAGCGTCTTCTCTATCGCGACGCTTGCGCGTTCCCACAAATCCCGCCGAATTATTTTATTCCCCAGAAAAGACCAACCCCAAAAATCCTTTGCTTTCTTAACATAATCCGAGAAGAATCGCTCATCGTCTCCGAATATATACTTTTCGTCTTGATACGCTTGAATATTATCCCCGGTAGGCCACCTAACCGCTGTATTGCTAACCGCAAAATCCGCGCCCTCTTGCACCATATCCGTTAAAATTTCCGCAAGAAAGTTACCGATCAACGCATCTCCCTGATTCAGAAACAACAAATAGTCTCCGTGCGCCTGAGTCGCCCCAAAAAACCGCGCGTTTCGTTCCGCGCCGCCGCTGTCTCCCTCCGCGCCTTCTGCGTCCAGCGGGACTACCGTCGCTTTGTCCAAACATTCATACCGCTTGAGGATACTATTTCGCCGACGCTGTTCAGATTTCTCATCGTCTCTGGCGGATTTTTTACAATCCACGATGATAATCTCACGCAATTTATGAGGAAGTTGATTGGTAACGCTGGCAATGCTTGTATTCATGCCTCTTATGTCATCATAAAATGGAATAATTACCGAAACTACCTTATTCAAAGATAGAACTTCCTGACGTAACCGTTCTTTCTTATCAGATTCAATGCCTGATTCCATAGAAAACTCCTTTGCGGTCTTTCCCGCAGTCTTTTTTACTTAAAAATACAGTCAAAATTATTAACAGTTTTATAAAAATCATAAAAAATATTTTGTAGACGTTCAACAACATCGTTGAAATTGTCAATAATCTTTCATAAATGATTAACGTTCTTTTAGATACGCTTGACAATCTGGTGAGAATTTTCAACAATACTGTTGAAATAATTGATAGTTCTGTAAAGGTATGTACATGGGGCGTACACCGCCGTGTACGCGTTGATTTGAGTCTTGAGTTGATTAGCGAATCGTTTTGGTAAACGTTTTCCCTAGTATATAATATAATCGGGGGGGGGGGCACTCTGCGTGAATGTATAAAGATACAATCATCCGCTTTTTATTTTCTTTTAATAACTGCATGATATTTGGTATTATAAACAGGATTTCCTTTTTTTTCAATAAGCAAGACGCGAATAATGAACAGATAATATCACGTATTCGCGCCTTTTTCAAACAGAACTTTGCCAATATGATGGAGACAGCGGCGCTTCCTTTCGTACAACACCCCTTGTGAAGTCGTCCGGCACGCCGTGCGTGCTAAGATTTTACCGCTCCTGCAAGACCGTTGTAGATATACCGCTGGGCGAATACGAATAACGCTATGACAGGGATGGTTGCCATGAGAACAGCCGCGCTTACCACCTCGAAAGGCGTCGATAGACCCGCAAAAAAGCGGTAGAGCGCCAAGGTTAGCGTCTGTGGACCGCGAATCAGGTACAAATTCGGTATGTAAAAGTCGTTATATATGCCAATACCCTTGATAACCGCCAAAGTTACTATCGCTGGCTTCAATAATGGCAGGATTATGTTGAAAAATATGCGGAAATAGCCGCATCCATCGAGGAGAGCGGCTTCGTCAAGGTCCCGCGGGATGGTTTTTAACAGGTTGTGAACGATGTAAATGTCCACAATGCCGGTGCCTGAATACAAAAGCATCAAGGAACCGATCTTATTCACCAGACCAAGCGTCCATATAATACGAAAAACCACGACTTGAGTCGTTACAACCGGGATAAACATGGTCATTGCGTAGCACATCATCACGACCCTGCGCCCGCGGAAGTCAAAACGCTGGGTAACATAAGATACCATGCACGCAAAGCTTATGCTAAAGAACAAAGAGACGCCCAATATGACGATTGTCGTAACGAGCGACTCCAATAACCGCCCCACACGCAGGGCATAGGCGAAGTTGTACATGTTAAACCAGTTCGCGGGCGGCTGAAAATACGACGTGCTTTGGAATTCGTTGCCCGTCTTGAACGCTAAGAATAGCAACGGGACGATAGGAATGACCACGAAGGCCAATGTCAAGAACAAAAAGACGTAACGCAGAGTCTTGTATAAGTTTGATTCAAAAATCATTTACTCCTCCTTTACGAAAAGCTTCTGTAAGCCCACGGATACAAGCACTACCAAGAATACAACTACCGACATAGCCGCGGCAAAGCCCACGCGGTTGTCGGTCATGCTCTGTTGAATCTGTATCACCGGAGTTGACGTGCCGTTTGCTCCGCCAAGCATGATATACGGAATCTCAAAGACTTGGATTGAACCCGAAATACTCAAGAGAATGTTGATAAACAGCACGCTTCTGATGTACGGAACCGATATGTACCAGATTTCATGCATCTTATTGCACCCGTCTATCGCCGCGGATTCGTAAAGTTCCGTGGGAATTGACTGGAGAGCGCCGAAAAACATGATAAAATTCAGCCCGTAATAGCGCCAGATGCTTATTGACGCTATTGAGGGATTCACAACCTTGAGATCCTGCAACCAATTCAGCGCAATGGAGTTCGCCCCCACCGTGCGCAGGAGCGTATTGAGCGTTCCGTTGTTGTTGAAGAAGAGAATGAATATCGCGGACACGATGATGCCGTTCAATAAATAGGGAAAGATCAGCACGCCCTTAAAGAAGTTCAAGCCCCGAAACTTCCCGTTCACGAATATCGCCAGAACAAACGAGAGAAGTAGCTGGGGAATCGCCACAAGCATATACCAGAGACAGTTTCTAAATAAAATAAGGTATTGAGGATCCGTAAATATGCGGATGTAATTGTTAAACCCTATTATACGCGGCATACGGACTCCGTTCCAATTGGTGAAGCTCAAGAATACGTTGAAAATGATAGGAATGTAGCTGAATACGAAGAGAATCACGAGCGGAATCGTCAAAAATGTAATGATAATAAGTTTTTTTTGCGCATTTAACGTCATAACTATTGGGAACGAGGTTGCCATACATAAGACACCCCGCTCCCTTACCCCCTACTTATAACTCACACCCAGCTCTTTGCGGTACCTGTCGTAGTCTACGTTCTGGCGCGCCACCTGCGCGTTGAAAGCTGTCCAGTCATTAGGCTTGGTTATGTCGAGCGCGTCGAAGGGAAGCCCAGCCCATCGGTTATCCGCGAGGATGTTTGCCTCTTTGAGCACTTCGTCGTTGTCCACGTTGTTCTGACTCAACGGCAACCCCACCATCTGCTTGACCTTTCCTTCGCGCACGTGCTGATCTATGAGCGCAAACGCCTCAGGAGCACCGGGGGGAGCGTCCTTGTGCATGGGAATGAAACCAGCCTTGACGATATACTCCGTGTCCTTCGCCAAGAAGTCTATGAATTGTTTGGATTCCTCTATGTTCTTTGAGCCTTTGTTGATAGCGTATCCCTGATTCATGGCGGTATACACGTAACGACCCGCGCCAAAGTCAGGAGCCGCGTCGAATTTCACCACATTGGGGTCCGTGCCCGCGGGAACGCGGCTTATGATCTGCGATAGAACCCAGGAACCGAAGAGCATCATCCCCGCTCTGCCATAAGCCACCGAGTCCATCGCCACACCGAAGTCCGGATAGATCTCCTGCTCAAAATAACCGAGGGCTTTCCATTCCGTATACATTTTAAGCGTTTTGCCAATCGGGGCAGTTTCCGCGAAAGGAGCGGGGTCATTGAGCATCTTCACGTACACCCCCGGCTCGCCCGCGACATAGTCCGCAAACTGCGCGATAGTACCGAGGGGCCAGTTCTCAACGCGGTGCATGGAGATGGGTGTTACGCCCGTAGCCTTGATCGCGGCAAGCATCTCGTTGAAGGTCGCGAGGTCTCCCGGTATTTCGCTGTAGCCAGCCGCCTTGAGCACCTCTTCGTTGTAGGTAACGGCCTCTCCATAGCCCTTAGCTATCTGCATATCGCGGACGAACCCGTCGACTTGTTGCATAATGTCAACGAGCGCCGGGTCGTAGAGAGTCTTTGCCTCAGCTACGCTGATCACAGGCGCGGTATAGCGGGCGTACTCCTCGTTGGTAAGCGCAAAGCCTGTGCTGAAGACGTCTAGTCCGGGGTCTTCCACTTGCAACATGGACTTGATCTGAGCGCCGTCCGCGCTGTAGCCCGTGAAATTGATCTTGATACCGGTTTGAGCGGTAAACCTGTCCGCGGCGAACTTGAGCCAAGCCGTGTTCGGATCGCGGTAGGTGTTACCGCTTTCGTCTTTCAACTCGTCTCCTAAGATGAGCTGGGTCATATGAACAAAGACGTTGAGGGTCTTTTGTTCAGCCGGCGCGGATGCCGTCTCTTTCTTCTGACATCCAAGTAGCGCAACGCATATAAGCGCTGAGATAACGATTCTTTTCATAATTTCCTCCTCGAAATTAAAGAATATAAAAAAATAGTAAGTAATATTCTAAACGGTGTTCTTTGTAGTGTCAAGATTTTTTATTTCTATTTCTCGTTTGCGCAGGATAATTCCTACATTACAATTATTCAAGCTAGGGATACGCGGGTTACACAGCCAACAACAGGCAATCCACCGACGATTTCGCCGCTCACGTAGACTGCTTGACGTATGCAAACGAGATACACCACCGCTTGCGAGAGAAACGCTGTCCTCCGCCACGGTGGTGCTTGCGTTCATGGCGCTACCGCCAAAATCCTCTAAAAAAAGTATAAAAGTTCTCAAACCCTCTTGACAAAATTATAAAAAGCTTGTAATGTATAAAACAAGATTGAGAGCGTTCGTAGCTCAGTTGGATTAGAGCGACGGACTTCGAATCCGTAGGCCGCAGGTTCGAGTCCTGTCGGACGCAAGACGGCGGGGCGTTTTATTTGCGGCGGAGTTATACTTCTGTATGTGGTAAGGTATCATGAGGGCCGCTAGCTCAGCTGGTAGAGCAGCAGACTCTTAATCTGCGGGTCGCAAGTTCGATCCTTGCGCGGCTCATGAAGAGAAAAGAAATGATTTTTGCGGGAATAGCTCAGTGGTAGAGCGCGACCTTGCCAAGGTCGATGTCGCGGGTCCGACTCCCGTTTCCCGCTCTTTATATATTTAGGAAAGTATGATAAGGGCTTTTGTTAAATTCACCGGTGTTATGTTTACTAATTGAATTCACCAGCATATAAATTGAATAAAGAATACCCGCTAGGCTAGAGAAAGTAGAGCGGCGTCATAAATCGGCTGTTGGCTGATTAAAAACAAGTACAATTACAGGAGAAATTTATGGATTTTTCAAAACTAACCGCATTTCTGGACTCTATTGAAGAGTTATACCGCATTCCTAGTTGTGATTGTAGCGTATACTACAAGCATAAGGAAGTTTACCGTCATAGCGCCGGACACCGGGATTACGCAAAGACCCAACCGGTTTCGGATGACGATCTGTGCTGGATGTATTCCTGCTCAAAAGTCGCCTGCATGGTAGCGGTTATGCAGCTTGTCGAGCAGGGCAAGCTTCGCCTTGACGACCCGGTAGGTAAATACCTTCCCGGAATTGACCGAGTGCAGGTACGTGAGGGGGATGCATTGGTGCCTTTGAAGGTAACGCCGGTTATCGAAGACCTTATGACCATGAGCGCGGGTTTCAACTACAATGGAGTGCTCTACGCGCCCAATGATCCCAATGTCTGGCCGGACTTCAAGAAGCTGGCGAGGGAAAAGCCGTCAGCCACCACGCGGGAACTGATAAACGAATTGTTCAAGGAGCCGCTGGATTTTCAGCCGCGAAGCCATTTCCAGTACAGTATGTGCCACGATGTACTTGCGGTAGTTATCGAGGAGATCACCGGTGAGCGTTTTGCGGACTATATGAAGGACAACATCGCTAAGCCGCTCGGCATGAAAGACTTCGAGTACCATTTGCGACCTGAAGACAGGGACAGGTTGTCCGCCCAATACGCCTTTGATCCGGCAACAAAGGAATTCTCCGCTATAGGCAGTGTAGAGATCGGGAAGGTGTCAGACAATTACGACAGCGCGGGAGGCGGCGTTGTAACGAGGGTGTCTGATTACGTTCTTCTGGCCGACGCTTTGGCAAATGACGGGGTTGGGGCGAATGGAACGAGGATACTCACCAGGGCATCTATTGACAATATGCGTACAAACAGAATGGACGGAGCCCGCGTGGCGGATTTCTGGAAAATGGGCAGATACGGCTATGGGTATGGTCTTGGCGTAAAGACGCTCGTCAACCAAACCGCCGCGCTCGCCCCTCTTGGGACTTTTGGCTGGGATGGACTCAGCGGCGCCTATCTATCCGCGGATGTGAAAAATAATCTGGCGATCTTCTACACGCAACACGTAATAGTCTTTATGGATGTTTATACGGTTATCCACCCGAAAGTGCGGGACTTTGTTTACCAAGCCTTGGCTGACGAGGTGGAAACAAACTGATTTAATAAGGCGGGGG
Source organism: Treponema sp. (assembly GCA_031264475.1). Next base: position 29,003 of record JAISEA010000083.1, read on the forward strand.
GACTAAGGGCAATCACCGTCCAAGCCTCCTTGCCTGTCCTGAAAGCCCGAAACGGGAACAAGGACAGATATAAAGACTGCGGTCGCCAGTCTATCAGCGACCAAAATTTTTAGAATCGGGGTGGTTACGTATCACGTAGCCTGAGATTATACCCTTGAACCTGATCCGGATAATGCCGGCGTAGGAAAAGTTGCCCGCCAACGTCTATGAAGGTCTCGCACCTTTCAAATATTTCAAGCTAATCTCCGCCCCGAAAGGAGATTATATGTTTTTTTCCAATCTTTCCAAACTTTTACTAGCCATGTTTCTACTTCTCGCGGTTTCTGCTTTCTCAATTGGAAGCAAGGAACAAACTCCCACAAACGAGGTCGTAATCTGGACCTATGATTCCTTCAATTCGGAGTGGGGACCTGGCCCGCTAGTGGCAAAACGCTTCTTTGAGCAAACGGGCGTTACTATCAGATGGGTGAGTCATGGAGATGCGGGCGCGGTTTTATCCCGCTTGCTTTTAGAAGGAGGGTCTGCAAACGCGGACGTCATAATGGGGCTTGACCAGAATTACGCGGAGAGGACGCTTAATTCCGGGCTATTAGAGCCATATAAGCCTGCGGGCGCGGCGAAGATATTCCCGGAACTGGTGTCAGACGCGGCTTTCCGCCTCATTCCTTTTGACTACAGCTATTTTGCCATCGTGTATGACAGTGACAAAATCCCGGATCCGCCGAAGAGTCTTGAAGATTTAACGTCCTCGGATTACGCGAAGAAGTTGATCCTCATGGATCCGCGGACTTCCTCGCCCGGTCTTGGTTTCCTTGCGTGGACGAAGGCGGTTTACGGCGAGGAATGGCGAGCGTATTGGCAGAGGCTCACGCCTTCTATCCTGACCATTGCGGAAGGGTGGGACACGGGCTATGGGCTTTTTACGGCTGGGGAAGCGCCGCTCGTGCTGTCCTATACGACGAGTCCGGGCTACCATTTGGAATACGAGGGCACGGAACGCTACAAAGCGGCGCTCTTTATCGAAGGGCATCCGCTACAGATTGAAACTGCCGGGCTTTTGGCGCACGCTAAAAACAAGGAAAACGCCAAGAAGTTTCTTGATTTCATGCTATCGGAGCAGTTTCAGGAACTGCTTCCTTTGACGAATTGGATGTATCCTGTCATTGACCTTCCCCTACCCGCCTCTTTTCGGATTAACCCAAAGAGCGACAAGCCTCTGCTCCCGACACCGCCGTCTCAAGCCGACTTGGACGAGTGGGCGTCCGCCGCGAGGTAGGCACAGGTACAGGCACGCCTGTTTAATAACTTCACATGGGGTGCTGTACGAAAGACAGCCCCCCTTTCTCCGCACCCTTCGGGTGTTTAATGACTTCACACGGGTTGTTGTACGAAAGGGGGACCCGCTGTCCCCGTCCTGACGGAACCACGCTTGCAAGCGGGGTTCCTACTCATTGTTAGGTAATCTGCAAACATGGCGGAGCAAGACGCTTTAAAACACCCCAAGGATGCGCTACTGTCCCCGTCAGACGGCAGAGCAGTTTAAAATACATAAAAAGTGGAAGGGGGGCGCTATTTCCTCACGCGAGGCGTGTTTGAAAACTTCACATAGGGCGTTATCCGAAAGGAGGCGCCGCTGTCCCCGACAAGCGACAGCGTAGGACGCTCTAAAACACCCGAAGGGTGAGGAGGGGGGCGCTATTTCCAAAGCATTTCGGCACACAGTCGCCTTCCTGTCGCGCCCCCCTGTCTCCAGACCGCCTGCGGCGGTCTTACGCCACCCCCCTATTAAGAAACAGGCTGACAGGCGTTGTCTGCTAACGCCAGACGTCCGCAGTTTTGATTTCGCTGGAGGGACCAAGTTCTCCGCGCTGGTTCTGCCAACGCACCGCGCAGGAAAAAATCTTCTTGCCCGCGTCTTGGGGCAAGGTGAGGACAAAGGGAGACTTCGTCATCAGCTTGCTCTGTATGAGCGCGTCGTAGTCCACGACAGCCTCTGTTCCCCAAGTATAGTTAAGAAGACAGCCGTTAGTACCGTAGGGGATGCGGCTTCGTCCGGCGGTGGTTTCGTCATGGAAATAGATTTCCACGCGGAATGCGCCGATGGGTTTGATTTCCGTGATGATGGGGCGAGTAGTCGGCGGATCGATGCGCGTGGGGTGCGTGTCTTTGTTATGCAGACCCATAGCCTCGCGGTCTTCGTCGGTAACCGGCGCAAACTTGAGATATTGGGCGACAAAGGCACGGACGCACGCGGTTACTACCTTGCGCGCGTCATTCTTCGTCTTGGTATCAACGGAAGTATGGGGTCCCGCGATTTTATCAAACGCGGTGTGCCATTTCTCTGCGCTTGTGCTCAGTTCCGTAACCCTGTCGGCTGGAATATGATCCCACTCCGGCGTCGTCCCACTTGTTCTTATCAGAATATAGGCTACGATATAGCTCAGCCATGCGTTGAATTTGGCATCCTGACCCGGAATATAGTCTGGTCTAGCTGTCATAAAATCTCCTTCTCATAAAAAAATATTTATTAAGCGCGTATAAGCCATCCACAGACCTAATTGAATCATCCACAGACCTAATTGAATCATCCACAGACCTAATTGAATCATCCACAGACCTAATTGAATCATCCACAGACCTAATTGAATCATCCACAGACCTAATTGAATCATTCGCAGACCTAATTGAATCATCCACAGACCTAATTGAATCATCCACAGACCTAATTGAATCACTCACAGACCTAATTGAATCACTCACAGACCTAAAAGAGCGACCCACTCATTCAAGTGAGTCGCTAATATAAGTCGTTAAATGGCTTACCTATATTATAAGCGTACTTTATCCTGTTTTGTCAAGAGGAATTTTTATCTTTTTTTAAAAAATTTAGCAGACAGCGTACGCAAAGAGAGGAAGGAACAATTAACAGTTAGCAATTAGTAATGAGCAGAGAGCAGTGAGTAATGAGTAAAGAGCAATGAGGAAAGATTGGGCGGCGGGGGCAGGTTTCTTTCGTACACTTGACTCAGGATAATAATCCGCTATAATAGTCAAGAAATCATTATTTTCTATGGAGGTATGTTATGGAAAGTATATTAAGTATGACGGCTGAACAAGGCGCAGAAGCGGGAAAGTCGCTCAGTTTTGAAAAGGTTTGGGCGACTTTGGATCGTATTTCAAAGGAAGCCGATAAACGGCAAGAAGAAACTGACAAGGCGATTAAGGAACTCGTTGCGGCGTATAAGGAAGACGATAAACAGCCAGAGAAAGTGGATAAGTGGCAAGAAGACGCAGACAAACGGCAGAAAGAAGCGGAGAAACGACAGCAAGAACTTGACAAGTCAATTAAGGAACTCGTCGATGAACGTAAGAAGGCGGAGAAACGGCAAGAGGAACTTAACAAGCAGATGAGGGAAACCGATAGAAAGATTAGCAAACTCGGCGGCGGGTTGTGGGACATGATTGATTCTATAGTTATCAATGATATTGTGGATAAATTCCGTGAATTGGGCTTTATATTTACCATAACATATCACGAAAATATCATAAGAGATGAAAAGAATCAAATATTTGCGGATATTGACGCTGGTCTTGAGAATAATGACAAGGTGATACTTATCAAAGTCAAATCCAAACCTACTAATAATGATGTAGATGAGCATATTGAGCAAATAGAAAAAGTACGGCGGCACGCGGACTTGCACGGCGACAGGCGTAAACTTCTTGGGGCTATCGTGGGCATGGTTATTAGGGACGATGTGCGAAAATATATCTTGGAACACGGCTTTTACGTGATTATATCTGCTGAAGATACCCTTGACATAATTGAGCCGAAAGGTGAATACCAGCCCCGTGAGTGGTAGCGGTTCTTGCCCCTGCGCCGTTACGCAATTTTTAGTTGTTATATATGGTCTCCGCTGGTAGACGGCGCGTCTGTAGTACGCTATAAGCAGGGTATTTTTCCCTTGACTAATAATAAGAATCCGTTATAATAGGTATAAAGTCATTATTTTCTATGGAGGTATATTATGGAAAGCATTTTAAGTATGACGGCTGAACAAGCCGCGGAAGCGGGGAAATCGCTCAGTTTTGAAAAGGTTTGGGCGACTTTGGATCGTATTTCGGAAGAAGCGAAGAAACGACAAGAAGAAGCCGAAAGATGGCAAAGGGAAGCGGAGAAACGGCAAGAGGAACTTAACAAGCAGATGAAGGAAACCGATAGAAAGATTAGTAAACTCGGCAGTAGGTTTGGAGAAGCGATTGAATGTATGGTTGTGCCTAATCTTGTGGGTAAATTCCGTGAATTTGGTTTGGTGTTTGGTAAAGACTATCGTGATACGTCCATAAGGGATGAAAAGAACCAGATATTAGCGGAGATTGACATTACCCTTGAGAACAGGGACAAGGTGATGATTGTCGAAGTCAAATCAAAGCCTAGTACGGAGGATGTAGACGACCATATTAAGCGAATGGAAAAGGTTCGGCGGCACGCGGACTTGCACGGCGACAAGCGTAAATTTCTTGGGGCTATCGCGGGTGTGGTTGTTGGCGACAATGAGCGGAAATATATCTTAAAGCATGGCTTTTACGTGATAATACCTTCTGGCGATACCTTTGACATAATTGAACCTAAGGGTGAATACCAGCCCTACGAATGGTAGCGGCTCTTGCCCCTGCCTGCGGTGTGCGCCGGGGATAACGGCGCGGGTGTCTGGCACCGCGCGGATAGCGCCCGTTTGGGGTGGGGCGCGGAGGCGACATCTGGCATTCACGCACGGAGGGGCGGCGGCGTCTGGCACGAGGGCTAGACGCAGACTGTGTCTGCGGGCGGGTGGCGGCGTCAGACACCACGCACGGGAACGGCGCAACCGAATTGGGGGGTGGCGGAAGACCGCCGCAGGCGGTCTGGAGACAGGGGGGCGCGACATAAAGGCGACTGTGTGCCGAGATGTTTGGGAAATAGCGCCCCCCTCCTGACTTATTAGCGCCTGCCTTGCGGCGGCGCACTTCTAACAGCGAGTAGTCTCCACTTACTCGCAAGCATGGTTCCATCCTGTCGGGGACAGCGGCGTACCCTTCGTAAACCATTGTGAATTCGTCTAACACTCAAAGGGTACAACGAGCATGAACCTCACTTGCCCACAAGCATGGTTCCGTCAAGACGGGGACAGCGGGTCCACCTTTCAAACAACAACCCGTGTGAAGTCGTCTAACACCCTTCGGGTGGTTGTAAGTTTTGGGGAGAATTGGTATATTCGTCTTATGATAGTCATTTTAACGAAAACCGTTTCCACACATGACAAGGAAATGGTCTGTATCTATCTAAAAGATAGAGGTTTTAACATACGAGAGCAAGTCTTTGGTGAAGAGAAGATCATCGGAGCGCTTGGGAAAGGCGTTGTGGACACGCGAGAGCTGGGTCTCTTACCCGGCGTAGAACGAGTCGCGGCGACCTCCAAGCCCTATGAGTTAGCATCGCGGGAGACTCAAAGCGAAGACACCATCGTTACAGTAGGCGGGGCGACCGTTTCACCCGTAAAGATAGGCGGCTCCCGCATCACGGTCATAGCCGGTCCCTGCGCGGTTGAAAGCAAGGAACAAATCCGCGAGACAGCCGAGCGCGTGCGCGAATCAGGCGCGGTACTCCTACGCGGCGGCGCATACAAACCCCGCACCAGCCCCTACGCCTTTCAAGGACTCGGCATCAAAGGACTCGAATACATGAAAGAAGCAGGCGAAGCCCTCAATATGCCCATTGTTACCGAAATCGTGTCCCCGGAACTCGTAGAACAGATGAAGGATTTGACCGATATGTTCCAGATCGGCGCACGGAATATGCAGAACTTTGAACTCCTCAAGAAAGTAGGGGCAGTCGGCAAACCCGTTCTCTTGAAACGCGGCGCGGCTAACACCATTGAAGAATGGCTCATGGCGGCAGAATACTTACTCGCGTCTGGCACCAAAGACGTAGTGTTATGTGAACGAGGCATCCGCACCTTCGAGACCTACACACGCAACACCCTCGACATCTCCGCCATCCCTGTCGTCAAGGGGCTGTCCCACCTGCCCGTGATCGTAGACCCCAGCCATGCGGTCGGCATCCGCGCGAAGATCAGCCCGGTCGCCCTGGCCGCAATCGCCGCGGGCGCGGACGGCTTAACCGTAGAGGTACACCCCCAACCAGACATCGCGCTTTCAGACGGGCCCCAGTCGCTTTACCCGGAACAATTCGAGCGGCTCATGCGCGACATCGAGGCGCTTGCGCCGGTTGTGGGCAAAGAACTCCTACGCACGCCGTTACAACCCACAGCTTCTGTTTTATCCATTCAAGGGAAAACTGAAGAGACAGGCAAGATCGCGTTTTGTGGAGAAAGCGGGGCGTTTGCGGAACAGGCGCTCATGCGGGTGTTTGGCGACGATGCGCCGCGCCTTCCGGTTCCCACCTTCCAAGCGGTGTTTGACGCGGTATTGGACGGCTCTGCGGGCGCAGGCGTAACCCCGGTAGAGAACAGCCTTGCCGGGTCTATCCATGAGAACTACGATCTCTTCCTCAGGTATCCCGACATCGCCATAGTCGGCGAGGTGAAATTCCGCATTACGCACTGTCTCATCGCGGACGAGAAGGCGGATCTTGATAACATTGCCATCATTCGCAGTCATCCACAAGGCTTCGCCCAATGCCAAGAGTTTCTGGCGAAACACCCGCAGTGGCAGTTGGAGACGTTTAACAACACAGCGGAGGCGGTCGCGTCCATCGCCCGTGAAGGCGCGGTCAAGGTCGCGGCGATTGCCAGCGAAGCCGCGGCGAAAGCCTTTGGTTTGAAGACGTTGAAGGTAGGCATTGAGACAAACCCGCGCAATTACACACGCTTCGTGGTGATTGCGCGGCGGGCTGGGGACAAGGCTTCGCCGCCTCCGAGTCTCGGCTCAGGCGCGCCGAACAAGGCGAGCTTGGTGTTCTCCGTGAACGATGAACCGGGCGCTCTCTTTACCTGCCTGAAAATATTAAGCGCGCGCGGTATCAATCTTTCCAAACTCGAATCCCGCCCAATTCAGGGACAACCCTGGGAATATCTTTTTTACGTCGACGTAAGTTTACCCAAAGACCCAAGCGTTTTCGACACGGTCATCGGAGAACTCAAGGCGAAAGCAAAAGACTTCTACTTTCTGGGAACATACCGCGCCGCAATGTAACACCCTTCGCAGGCACAGCCTGTTTAACGACTTCACACGGGGCGTTGTTTGAAAGGGGTCGCCGCTGACCCCGCACCCTTCGGGTGTTTAACGACTTCTTACGGGGTGTTGTACGAAAGGGGACCCGCTGTCCCCGCACCCTTCGGGTGTTTAACGACTTCTTACAGGGTGTTGTACGAAAGGGGGACCCGCTGTCCCCGTCTTGACGGTTACGCTTGCTTTGCAAGCGGAACCTACTCGTTGTTAGGAAGGAGTCGCCGCTGACCCGGACAAGCGAAGCGAAGTCGTACAGGCATAATAAGGAGGAGGGCGCGGTTTTCCCTAAACGGAGGACGGCGCACAGACGCCCATGTGGTGCGCCCCCCTGTCTCCAGCCCACCTACGGCGGTCTTCCGCCACCCCCACCCCACCCGTTGCGTGGTGTCTGACGCCGCCACCGTGACCCACCCCCCGTGTCTGACACCCTACTCATTATTCATTACTAACTGCTAACTGCTAATTGCTCACTATTCATTATTCGTCTATGTGGGGTTGCATATTTAGCTAAAGAAAGAGTATCATTTAAGTGGATGTAAGAATCATCCGCAAGAAAACAATGGAATAAGGAGAATTATATGACAAGACGTTTTTTCTTTACCTCGGAGTCCGTAAGCGAAGGACACCCTGACAAACTCTGCGACCAAGTATCGGACGCAATCTTAGACGCGTGCTTACGCGCCGATCCGGAAAGCCGTGTCGCGTGCGAAACCTTTTCGTCGACGTCCCTTGTGTTGATCGGGGGCGAGATAACCACGAACACCTTTGTGGACTTCCAGCGTGTCGTGCGGGAAATCGTGCGGGACATTGGCTATACCAACCCGGCTTA
>JAISEA010000094.1 GCA_031264475.1 Treponema sp.
TTGGCAGGATCGCCGTTCATCAAGGTGGAGGCTACCAAATATACGGAAGTGGGCTACGTGGGGCGGGACGTGGAGTCCATGATTCGAGACATCATGTCGGTGGGAGTCACAATGGTGAAGCAGGAGATGCAAGAATCCGTGGAGAGTGAAGCCGAAGAGCATACGGAAGAAGCTCTTCTGGAACTTCTCTTTCCCAAGAAAAAGCAGAAACAGAAGGAAAAACAGCCCGGTCCCGTAGTGAGACCGGTAGGCGCTTTTTCCTTAAACCCCGAAGAGGGTTCTGGTCCATCCATAATGGGAACGGCTATACAGGTTGGTATACCCATCTTTGACAAGAAAGGCAAAAGCAAGCCAGAAGAGCCGCGACAGGAGACTCCCGAAGACATTGCCTCGCGGGAAAGATTCCGTGAAATGCTTCGCGCTGGTAAACTCGAAGACAAGATGGTAGAAATTTCTGTGAACCAGAATTTCCAACTTCCGGGTATAGAAATGATGGGTAGCGGTTTTGAAGATATGGAGTCCAGTCTCTCCGGTATTTTCAATAGCTTCGGAGGCAACCAGAAGCGTAAACGAGTGACGGTCACCCGCGCTCGTGAAATCATTATGGCGGAAGAAATCGACAAGCTCATTGATCGTGAAAAAGTCAACGATGAGGCTAAGCAGAGGGTTGAACAGACCGGCATCATATTCATAGATGAAATCGACAAAATCGCCGCAAAAGGAGAACGTGCTGGAGGACATGATGTGTCTCGTGAAGGCGTTCAGCGCGACATTCTTCCCATCGTGGAAGGAGCGACCGTGAACACAAAGTGGGGACAAGTAAATACCGACCACATCCTCTTTATCGCGGCAGGCGCATTTAATATCTCAAAACCGTCGGACCTGATTCCCGAATTGCAGGGGCGTTTCCCGCTCCGTGTGGAGCTGGATTCCTTAGGCAAGGAAGATTTTCTCCGCATATTGACAGAACCGAAAAACGCTCTTACCAAGCAATACATGGAACTGCTCAAGACGGAAAATGTGGAGATAGAATTCACGGATGATGCCATTGATCGGCTCGCGGGACTTGCGGCAGAAGTCAATTCAAAGTTAGAAAACATCGGAGCGCGACGGCTTCATACTATTATGGAAGCTCTGCTCGACGAGCTTTCTTTTGACGCGCCTGATATTGCACCGACAAGAGTCGTTATCACCGAGCAGTACGTAAACGAAAAGCTTATCAACTTAGTGAAAGACCAAGACTTGGGCAAGTATATCCTATAAAGCGGGCGCAAAAGACAGAGACTACCACTTTTGGCGATGACGTTTGAATTTTTCTCTAGTACGTCTTACAATGATTTTATCAAACCGTAGATCGCATGGAAAAATATGAATGAATAATCCGCAAATGAGAAGCTACCACAGAGCTGTGAAGGTGTAATATACAAGATTCTTTCTTTGCGGTTTTATAAACAATATATCCATATTAAATCCGATCTTTATGAACACGAACCGCCTTTGAGCTTTTCTATATTATATAAATTGCCTTTACAAACCGTCTTCTTTTTGTTATATTATAAAATTAAGAAAGGAGACAGCTCTTATAATACGCAAAACCTTTCATGCTTTTTAAAAATATCGGTAGGAGAAGGAGTAAATTTGAAATCGCCGACTTTTTGGAAATTTTCCTTAGTATATATCGCCGTTCTGATTGCAGGTATAGCCGTATTTAACCATGCTTTTACCAGTAAGTCTCAGCCCGCCATTGATTTTTCTGAGTTCAAGGTAAAAATCGAATCAGGCGAGATCAAGCGGGTCGAGCTAAACGACTCGTGGTTCACTGGATACCAATCCGTCGAAAGACCGCAACCGCAGGTCGGAAACTTACTGAAGCGGGAAACGCCTGAATTGGTGTATCGCACCGTACCATTGAACGACCCGGATTTCATACATTTCCTTGATGCTCACGGAGTCCGCTATTACGCGGCTTCGCGGGAAGGCTCTATCATTTTTAACTTTATCCTTACATGGGGACTACCCATCGTATTCTTTCTGATTGTGTGGCGTTTCCTGATGAAACGAATGGGTAATCTGGGCAACGGCGTGCTTTCATCCGGGCAAAATAAGGCGCTTGTCGTGGCTGAGGGCGGCATTGTTACTCGCTTCTCAGACGTCGCCGGCGTGGATGAGGCAAAGGACGAGCTTGTTGAAGTGGTTGATTTCCTGAAGAACCCGAAAAAATATACGGATATTGGCGGTAAAATTCCTAAAGGCGTGCTTTTGGTGGGACCACCCGGTACCGGTAAGACCCTTTTGGCGCGGGCTGTAGCTGGCGAAGCAGGCGTTTCGTTCTTCCGTATCAGCGGCTCGGACTTTGTGGAAATGTTCGTAGGCGTGGGCGCAAGCAGAGTACGGGACTTGTTCAGCCAAGCGCGGAACCGCGCCCCATGCATCGTGTTCATCGACGAGCTGGACGCCATCGGCAAGAGCCGAATCAACAGCATCGCGGGCGGCAACGACGAGCGAGAACAGACCTTGAACCAACTCCTTGTGGAAATGGACGGCTTCGACGCCGCGAGCGGACTCATCATCCTTGCCGCGACTAACCGTCCTGACGTACTTGACCCGGCGCTACTTCGTCCGGGGCGGTTCGACCGACAGGTACTTGTTGATAAGCCTGATCTTAAAGGTAGAGAAGCCATCTTGAAGATTCACTCCAGACAGGTAAAACTCGGACCCTCCGTTGATCTTGAGGCGATTGCCCGTATCACGTCTGGCTTCGCGGGAGCGGATCTCGCCAATGTAGTGAACGAGGCGGCGTTGCTTGCGGTGCGCGGAGGACGGTCAACGGTGTCGCAAAAAGATTTCGAGGAAGCCATTGAAAAAACAGTCGCCGGCTTGCAGAAGAAGAACCGCATCATTGCGGAGAACGTACGGCGCGTCATTGCGTTCCACGAGACCGGACACGCGCTGATAGCCGCTTTTACACCCGGTTCCGACCCTGTGCAGAAGATTTCTATCATTCCGCGGGGTTTCGGCGCATTGGGCTATACCTTGCAAATGCCGATAGAAGACCGGTACCTGATGACGGAAGAGGAACTCTTGGGCAAGATCAATGTGCTTCTGGGCGGACGCGCCGCGGAAGACGTCGTTTTCGGTGAGATTTCAACCGGCGCGGCAAACGACCTATGCAAGGCGACCGACATTGCCCGTAAGATGATAACCGATTATGGCATGAGCGACCGTTTCCGCAACATGGCGTTGACCATGCGGGGCGCGGGTATGCTTGGCAACGAATCCCAGGAGCCGCGCTTTCACCGCGAATACGCGGAAAATACCCAGCAATACATTGACGAGGAAATCGCCCGCATCATAGATCGGCAATACTCCACAGTCAAAGACACGCTGAACGCAAAACGCTTCCTGCTCGACGATGTGGCAAGCGCTCTCCTTAAAAAGGAATCGCTTGACGAGAAAGAATTCAAGAACTTAATTGAAAACGAGCAATCTAAAATCACAGACCCCATAAAGATGAGTCTTTAATAAGTACAGACGTTTTTAATTCACATTATGACAAACAGCAGTTCTGTCTATTTAGGCAGAACTGCTGTTTAATTTAAGCCGTAGGTGAGAGTAAAGAAAAGACAGGCGGGCGGTGTCAGACACCGAGCAGGCTCTTCGTTTGCAATACGCTTGTCGTCCGTGGCGACGATTACTTCGTCAAGCTCCGCGACTTTCTTCGCCTACTGATAGACCCACCAAATCATAGGATGTCCGTGAATGTCGGCAAGCAGCTTACCGGGGAAGCGTGACGATGCGTAACGCGCAGGGATTACTCCGATAATCTTCATTTACGCCACCACTCATAAGAGAGGTCCCGGCGTTAATTTTATACTGATACCCCAGTACGGTATTAATGTATAGCGGGGAGGGGGGAGTAATGGCTATCTGTTTTATTATACATATATTCCGCTATATCAAAGTCAAACTGTGTGTCAATATCTATAGATTCAATCTCAGAAAGTTCGTATAAGAAAGGTTTATATCCTATAACATTTTTATATTTTATCATATCTTCTTTTTTAATAATTGAAAACGCAAAATTTAACGCAAAAATATCAGGCAAATCTTGACTTCGTGGTTGTTTTTTTAAATCATAGTTAATTGGCTTACCGTCCAAAAACATAAATTCTTTTATCAAATGCGCCGAATTTAGTGAATCTATTTCTTGTTGCAACTCTTTGTATTTATTGATAGCATTACTGTAACTTTCAGTTTTTACCAGAGGATTTGTAACATTAGAATACATAACAATATCCGCATCAAAATTTTCTGCCATGTTTTGATATACATCACTCATAGAAACAGAATTACTAGCATAATAATCGCTTCTTTTTACTGCATCGATTCCTAAATCAACGGCAATTTTTAACATTGAATCGTCGTTAGAATTTACAATAATTCCTTCTAACTCCTTGACAGTTTTGAGTTGTTTAATCTTTAATTCCAGCAATGTTGATCCGGCAAAACGCCTAATATTCTTGTTTGAAACACGAACCGAACCAGAACGAACCGCTATTAACGCTTTTATTTTCATATCATAACTCCAGAATTTTATAAGGGTGCGCCGCGCTGCTGACCCCGACATGACGGATACGTCCTTATGGAATAAACGCCTTGTCTATTTGCGAGAAGTCATCCTCCTCGCCTTTTTCTTTTTGCCGAAGCATGACTATACAGACGCAATACTCATACTCCGCTTCGGCAAAACTCAACATTCTTATTTCTTATACCCCACTGCGCTTATAAAAGTAGATTTAACCTCAGACTCAATCTTTGCCTTGTATATCTTGTTAATCCACTCTAATGGCTCAGGCAGGTAAAACTGATGCCATCGCAGATCCGGCGCCTTATTACGCCACCAATGAATGGCGTTTTCTATACTGTGCGGCTGATGTCCATAGACTTTCATCTCTGAAAAACCACCACGTTCCATCACTTTAGTCAGCGTCTCTGGTGTGAAGTAATTGACATGAGCCCGCATAAACGCCCAATCGCTGTATTCCTTCTGGTATTCCCGATAATAGTCGTTAAAGTTCGGGACATCAATGAACAACATCCCCTTTGGTTTTAGCAAGATTGACGCTCGCTTGAGGAATAGTACAGGGTCGCTTATATGTTCCAATACATGTGTCATACACAACACATCGTAATAACCCGCCTTCTCCATGACCTCAGGCTCGTCTTTTAAGAAGTTCCACCCGAAAATCTCGATCCCGCACCGCTGTTTGCAGAGTTCGCGTTTCTCATCGTTGATCTCAACGCCGTCCATTTGATAGCCTTTTTCACGCATGAACTGCGGCAACCACCCGAATCCTGTGCCAATATCAATAAGCCTCATATCCGCTTGTTCAGATTTCGGCGGCAAATACTTCTCTAAGTTATCCGCCTGTTCATGGACGAACAGCTCCATTCGATACATTAACTTTTCCTCTGTTTGCAACGACTGAATATCTTTGAAGATATTTTTCAGCATCTTGTCTTTCTTGTAAAACTCCTCATCTTCTTCGACGGTCGGGAGCGGGGCGAGCTGAACGTGACCGCAATGGTTACAACGAGTGGCATAGTGTGTATCGTCATCACGCAGTTTGTTGACGAACGCTAATCCAACTTCACCGCACAACAGGCACTTGCAATCGGCAAGTGTATTGTTTGGTGCTGGGGGGGGGGGTATCTCCCCGATTACCTTCATTTCTTTTTCCATAAAATCTCCTCTTTACACCCGAAGGGTGTTTAAATACTTCACACGGGTTGTTGTACGAAAGGTAGTACCGCTGAGCCCGTCTTGACGGCTACGCTTGCAAGCAAGCGGAGCCGTCAAGATGTCTGACACCTCTAACTCTATGCCCAACGGGGTGTTTAACATCTTCCCAATGGGCGTTGTTTGAAAGGGGAACGCCGCTGACCCCGTCTTGACGCCTTGAAAATACCCGAAGGGTGCGCTTGTCCACAAGCGGGGTTCCTCCGCGTTGTCTGACACCTCTGACACTATTCCCAACAGCCTGTTTAACACATTCCCAACGGGCGGCGTCCGCAAGGACGCACCGCCCGCCCCGTCTTGACGGCTACCCATTTATGGGATAAACACGTCTTCTATCTGCGAAAAGGGACCCTTCTCTCCTTTCCTATTCTGCCAGACCAAGGCGATATAAACGCGATGCCCACGCTCCGCTTCCGTGAAACTCAGCGTGTAAGGCGTCTTAGTAGCCAACGTGGAATGAGGCAATTGGCTTGGGTCTGTAGGCGGCGTGTCTAGCACCCCGTAGAAGATAACCGCACCGTTGTACCCATACGGTCTGCCCTTGCTCGCGCTCCCCATCTCCTTGAAATACACATCCAGCGCCCGAATGTCTTTCACCTTGACGAAAAACTCAGGGTAGGTCGTGGGGACAGGCACAGGTGTGCGCGTCGTGTCTCTGATAGGCAGTCCGAGCTGTTCCCGTATCGGCACGGTGATAGCGTCGTTGTTGTCGATATACTTTGCGATAAACACGTTCAAGGCGCTACGCAGCGCCGCCTTCGCCTCGTTCTTGGTGGTAGTGGCTGATTTACTCCGCGTATCCGGCGCTTGAGCCTTGGCGAGCGCGTCCTTATACGCATCGTAAAGCAAGCGGAGGGCGGTTACCGCGTCTTGAGGAATAGCCCAAGCGGTCTTGTTGGTGTCACACCGGGTGATAAGATTATCAGCCCAAGAGCCAACGCCATTGTCATTAGTAGGAATCATGATGATCTCCTTTTGTATATAGAAAAGATAATAATCCGTAAAGGATTACCCTTGATAAGGGGCAGTTGAGGTTGTTCCGCATGAGCCTTAATGCGGAGTAAATTAGTACTTGAATGAAGTAACCGAGTACTTATATGGAGTAAATTAGTACTCGGACGGAATAAATTAGCACTTTGACAGAGCAAACTAGTACTCAAACATAGCGAATTAGCACTATTACGTAGTAGATTAGTGCTTTGATGAAATAAATTAGTACTCTGGCGAAGTAAATTAGTACTCTGATGGAACAGGTTAGTACTCGTATAATAAGCCAAATGATACTGACGTTCAGAGCGAGAAAAGATACGAGCCCTCCGTACCAGAGACGGCGTAGGCTCTTGCGCTGGTCGATTTAACGCCGCGCGATTTCTGTTTTTGGTGTTTCTATTATATAATAAAGTACAGCGGGGGGGGGGGCACTCTCTCTTGCGAAAATATAATAACTAACGTTATTATATTCAGAGAGTTGTCGGCTGATAAGCCTTTGTTGTTTATCGGAATATTTATGACTCGATAACATTATTAAACCTTACAATGAGTATAACTAATTCTAAAATATTTATCAAGAGGAAACGAGCAATTATTTTCTTTTTTCGGGGCAACAGGCGCGATAACTCCTCGCATACGGCGCATACCACGCCACGCCCGCCCTCATACTAGTGAATAGGTAGTAGGTAGCAGGTAGCAGTGAACAGTTAGTAATGAGCAAAGAGGAAAGGCGAGACGTGCGGCGGTGTCAGACAACGTGGAGGTTCCGCTTGCAAAGCAAGCGCACCCTTCGGGTGTTTTAAAGCGTCTTGCTCCACCGTGCGTGTGGATTACCCAACGACGCGGAGGTTCTGCTTGTTTACAAGCGTAGCCGTCCTGTCGGGGTCAGCGGTACTACCTTTCAGACAACACCCATTGTGAAGTTGTCTAACAGGCTGTGCCTGCACCCGAAGGGTGCAAGCGTAACCGTCATGGCGGGGACAGCGGCGCTACCTTTCAGACAACACCCATTGTGAAGTTGTCTAACAGGCTATGCCTGCACCCGAAGGGTGTGTTTTGCGTATCGGCGAAAGTACCGGTATTAACGGCTCGGTGAGAGTGATGGCGCATGGATAGTCTTCTTTAGTAAGGAGAACCGTCTCGCCGTCCATTTGCGCCAGAATCGGATAGGCGCCCTGAAACTCAACGCGAAAAGCGCTTGTCAGTATGGTTTGCGGTTTACCGACGTGCGTCCCTTCTCTAACCTGTTTCTTGAGCGCTATCTTGCGGAGTAAAGACGTCTGCCGTATCGCGCATACGTTACGCTCGTCAGGAAGTATCCGATTGTGGGAGCCATACGTGCGATACCCACTCGCGCCTACAGCCAAAAGAAGCAGAGGTTCTTGAAATTCCCCTGTCTGTTTCATGGTTTCGTCAAACGTTTTAACAGACATAGCCCCAACATGGTAAATCTTATCGTAAAACAGCGCCGCGACATCAACCCATAACTTGTAGAAATCGCCGGGTAGTTTGCCCTTCATCTTATTGGTATTGTGCGTAACAAAAGCGTCAAGCCCCACAGAAAGTATATTGAAAGCCAGAAAGCCGCCTTTGTCCGCAGTGGAGGTTGACAGTCGCAACCCGCGGGCAAACTCCACGCGCGTGGAATTGAGGAGCAGGTCAAGAGCCCCGCCGAGTTCCCACGCATCAGCCCCATCGTTGCCCGTTCCCATAGGCAGACGGAGAATAGCGTATCGATCCTTCAGACTCTTGTCTTTCTCTGTTGATAAGAGCAGGGCGCTCAATACTTCGAGGCTCGTGCCGTCTCCACCCGCCGTTATGATAAGGTGAAAAGCATCATCATCGCCCATGCCGTCGATCAGTTTCTTGGTGAATTCACCAGCGTCTTTGGGCTTCGCTGTTAGAAACAACCCATCATACGGGGAATTTTGCCGAATAGGGGTATACGGCGCTCTTTCAGCAGGTGGTTTTTTGAGGTCCACTTGGTAAAGATCAGCCTCATGTCTTTTCCACCGCGACGGCATGGTAAACCCTCCGGCGCTTGGGTTTGCGATGATAGTCCACCGCACGGGTCTATCTGACGCAATCGCGCAATGGGAACAGACCTCCACCATGCGGGAGTAAAACGTTTCAATGTCCGCTTTCATCTTTGCCGCAGACGCTGTTTGCCCACGCGGAAACGCTGGACAAGCTTTATATGCGCAGGACACATATAAGCGCAACTTCCACATTCCATACAGTCCATAAGCCCAGCCTTCACCGCCTCGTCAAGGTCATCGCTCTCAAGGGCGATGTTCATAAGCGCGGGCGCGAGCCGACACGGGCAGTTACAGATACAGCGGCTACAGTGGATGCAAGGACCTTCCGCGTCTGATACGGTTTCCGCGGCTGTCATCAGTATAACGCCAGATGTGTTTTTCTGAATAGGAATGTCTAGCGTCGCCGTGGATACGCCCATCATGGGTCCTCCGAAGATTATTTTCTTTAATGAATAATAGTCGATCTTAATGAACGTTTCAGGCAAATCCGTAAGAATGGTTCCAATAGGTACACGGATGTTTTTAGGGGTATGGCACGCGCCGCCGCTAACCGTCAAATCACGGTCAATGAGAGGCTTGCCCACGTAAAAGGCTTCGGCAATCGCCGCGAGAGAGCCGACGTTCTGGACAATACAACCCGCGTCCATTGGCAGTCCACCAGACGGCACCTCTCTGCCGGTAAGCGCCGTGATAAGCATCTTTTCGCCGCCTTGTGGATAGCGGGTTCTGCACAACCCCACGGTAACCGCATCTCCAAGCCCAGCAAGGTGGATTTCCCGTTCCATAATAGGGATGAGGCTCTTTTTGTTGTCTTCCATGCCGATGATCGCCCGTTTGACGCCTGTTATACGCATACTGATTGCGAGTCCTTGCACAATCAGGTGAGGCTTCTCCGTCATCACCGCCTCGTCTATGGTGAGATAAGGCTCACATTCAGCGCCGTTAGCTATGATAGTGTCAATCTTGCCGAGTTTGTCCGGCGGCGGGGATAGTTTGACGTATGAAGGAAAGCCCGCGCCGCCCATACCAGCAATGCCCGCCTCGCGGACACGAGCGAGACAGTCTTCTTTAGACGCGGTTTGCGGGTCCAGAGGAGGCATAAACTGCGTGTCAGAGTCCGCCTTTTCCGAATCGGATTCGATGAACACACACAGTCCAAGCGCGTTGTTCGATTGAAGATGCATTTCAATCTTTTTGACAACGCCCGCAACAGAAGCGTGAACAGGCACGGTCATTGACCCGGGTTTAACGGCGTCCGCGATTTTCTGTCCGCGTTTCACATAGTCCCCAACCTTGACGAGCGCTTGATTCGGCGCACCGAAGTGCTGGTTTACAGGAATAACGACTTGCTTCGGCACAGGCGCCGTCTCAATGGCTTTGCCTTCGGTCGCGGTCTTGTGCGTGGATAAACGCAAACCTCGCTTAAATGTCTTTATCTTTCTTTCCGCTGATTCCATGCTGGCTTCTCCTTATATTGACAACTCCGGCTCCTAAAGGCGGGGATTCTTGGTTCAACGTCCATCTCGCAATTACATGGACTCCTAAGAGCGCGACATCTGCCGCAATTTCCATATGTCATATATATAGAAATAATATACCATGAATTACTTTAAGAAGCAAGCCGCTATTATAAATCCTTATTTGTGATTAGTAGTTTTATTTTCAGGGCGAGTTTAGAGGCTTGACTAAACATTTTTTTTTTATTATCATAGGAAAATATGATTTAGAATAAGGAGTGAATATGTCAGGACATAGTAAATGGGCAAAAATTAAACGCGCAAAAGGGGCGGCGGACGCTCAGCGTGGTCAAACATTCACAAAACTCATCAAGGAAATAACCATTGCGGCGCGTATAGGTGGTGGAGACCCGGAAGCTAATCCACGTCTCCGTACTGCCGTCATCAAAGCTCGCGGGGCTAATATGCCCAAGGGTAATATTGATAACGCCATCAAAAAAGGAACAGGCGAGCTTGAAGGAGTCAGTTACGAAGAGCTAACCTACGAAGCTCGTTTGGGTGAGGCGGCGTTACTTATCGAAGTGCTTACGGATAATCGAAACCGTGCGGCTGCGGATGTCCGCAACATCCTCACACGCGCGGGGGCGGAACTCGCCAAAGCAGGTTCGGTCGCTCGTCTCTTGACGCGCAAGGGCGTTGTTACTCTTGACGGAGAAAAGTACACGGAAGACCAAGTTATGGAAGCCGCTCTTGACGGTGGCGCCGAAGATGTGAGTCTTTCAGATGGCGTAATTGAGGTTACCAGTGCGTCGGAAGATTTTGAGAATGTCGTGAAAGCCTTGGAGGCAAAGTCTTTTGAGACCATAAGCGCGGAAATTAGCATGATTCCTGAAGCGCCGGTTATTCTGGACAATAATGATACAGGTAAAGTTCTGCGGCTCATTGAAAAACTCGAAGAAAACGATGATGTGCAGAATGTGTACTCAAACATTGAAATTCCCGAAGGGTTCGGCGAAGAGTAGTGAATTCGCCGTTTTTGAAACAGACAGAAAACGAAATCGTGAAGGCGAGTCTTGAATATTTGCAGGCGCGGAATATTCCCGCGATTCGCATGAATGTAGGGGCGGTTCGGTTTGCCGACAAGGATGGCGGTGGGCGGAATTTTGTTCGTTTTGGAACCCGCGGCATGAGCGATATTTTGGGCATATTGCCTGACGGACGCGCTCTTGCCGTGGAGTGTAAGACGGTAAACGGTAAGTTATCCGATTTTCAGAACGAATTCCTCAACGCCATAAGGCGCAATAACGGTATCGCCATAGTTGCTCGGTCTGTCGATGATGTGGAATTAGGATTGAAGGAGGCAGGTTTTTGAACGAACCACGTAATGAAATTTTAGAAGAAGATGATTTTGATACTATTCTATCAGAAGATATAGATTTTTCTGGTTCTTTGAGTTTTGAGAAACCCTTTCTTATACGAGGACGAGTAACAGGTGAAATAAAAGCCTCAAGTCTCCTTGTCATAGACGAGGGCGCTGTGGTTGAAGCCGACATCGTCGCTCCGAAAGTGGTCATCTGCGGTTCGGTCAAGGGTAATATCAACGCATCCGATAATGTGGAGATTTCTTTGACCGGCAGACTTGTAGGTAACATCGCCACATCTGAAATCCGCATGGAAGCCGGTTGTTTGTTCAATGGACGATGCGTGATGCCAGACACGAAGCGTTCATGATTTTCCTTTAAAAGAGTCAATAAATGGACGCATATCAATTTGCCTTCATTACATTGGCAAGAAATTAAAAATTTTGCGAAAAAAGCCTTTAATCGTTTTGCCATTATTAGTAATCTCTTCGTTGATTTTTTCTCAAACCAAGCCTGATGCGCTCATGGAATACCGTATGGGTAATTTTGAAAGAGCCGCTTCTATTTGTAGAGATGAAATCGCTACAAATCCGAATAATTTGGATGCGTACGTTGTCATCTCTTGGAGCCTCGTGAAGATGGGCGATTACCAAAATGCACTTGCCTATGCTCAAAACGGCATGAAATTGAGTCGTTATGACCCTCGTATCATAGAGATTCTGGGGGAGATCAGTTACTTTCAAGGGAAAAACGCTGAATCTCTACAGTATTTTCAAGAATACATCAACTTTACATCTGAAGGCGGGCGTGTTGATTCGGTTTACTATCTGATGGGCGAGATATTCATAAGGCAGGGGCGGTTCCGCCATGCGGATATTGCTATCTCGACTGCGGTTTACTGGCAACCGAGAAACGCGGATTGGTGGGGACGGCTTGGGTATGCGCGGGAGCGTTTTGGGGATATGATAAGCGCCGCGTCTGCTTACGAAAAGGCTCTCGCGCTTAACGCGGGGATGGCGGACGTGCGGCGTGGACTCGACCGTGTCCGAAAAGCCCTTCAGAGATGACCGTCTCCATCCATACATTGGGCTGTAAGTTAAACCAAACTGAAAGTGAAACGCTTGCGGTTGTATTCCGTGAGCGTGGCTATGAAATTATCCCAGAAGACCAAAAGCCGAATATTATTGTCGTCAACACCTGCACGGTTACCTCGATGGCGGAGCAGAAAGCTCGTGGGATCATCAGAAACGCCGCAAAAAACGCGGTTTGCGTTCTGGTCTGCGGTTGTTACGCCCGCCTTGATAGCGAAAAAATCGAGCGGCTGGGCGATAACGTCTTTGCCGTTGACTTCAAGAATTGGTCAATGGTATTCGCTGAAATTGAAAAACGTCTTCAGCGCCTTGTTCCCAACTTCCAACCTCCAACTCCCCACTCTCAACTTCCAACTCCCCTTTCCCTCCATTCACGAGCGTTTCTGAAGATACAGGATGGTTGTGATAAGTCCTGCGCTTATTGCCGCGTGCGCTTGGCGCGAGGTAGTAGTGTGAGTGTGAGCGCGAAAGAGGCGCTTGGACGCTTGCGTCTCTTTGAGGAGGCGGGCTATGCCGAAGCCGTCTTAACAGGCGTCAACCTCAACCTCTATCAAGATGGGGAGAGAGATTTGGCGGGTCTTCTGCGGTTTTTCATTCAGGAGACGGAGAGGATACGTCTACGGCTTTCCTCTCTTGAGCCTGAGGCTGTAACGTCGGAGCTGTT
The DNA here is from genome assembly GCA_031264475.1 of Treponema sp. The sequence goes on from JAISEA010000094.1 coordinate 13,403, forward strand.
AGCAGTGTTGGCGCACGGTCGTATCCGTCCGCATTTTCACCTTTCCGTGCAGTCGGGGAGTGATTCGGTCTTGGGGCGTATGCGGCGTCCGTATACGGCTAGGCTTGTCGAGGAGAAAGCTATGCTGTTGCGGCGTGTCAAGGGCGATCCGTTTCTTGCCTGCGATGTCATAGCCGGCTTTCCGGGTGAGACTCAAGCCGACTTTGAGCGTACCTACGAGCTTTGTGTGAGTATTGGGTTCGCGTGGATACACGCCTTCCCGTTTTCGCCGCGCCCCGGAACCGAGGCGTTTGATCTAGCGGGTAGGGTAAACGACAGAGAGATTATCCGTAGGGTATCGCGTCTGACCGAGCTGTCGCGTACGGGTAGGCGTGTTTACGTCAATCGGTGTTTGGAAAGAGGCGAGGCGATCGAGGCTGTTGTGGAAAGCCACCGTGGTTCGTTGCCTGAGAATTGCGTCGCGGCTGTTTCGGAGAATTACCTTAAACTGCTGGTGCATCTTCCCCGCGGCGAAACGTACGCGCGCGGTTCGCTTCTATCCATACGGCTCACCGCCCCATCAACCGCGCCTTTTGACGCCGAAGCGGTTGTCCTCTAGTTCAACAACCGCAGGAGACTTCCGATGGTGTCAGACATGGCGCGGGACCCTGCTCTTTTATTTACCCTAACACCCTAACACCGAACAGGCTACACTTGCTTGCAAGTGTAGCCGTCAAGTCGGGGACAGCGGCGCCCTCTTTCAAACAATAACCGTTATGAAGTATTTAAACAGGCTATGCCTGCTGCGCCAAGGCTTCGGCGGTGAAGCCCAGATGTTCCGCCACCTTATCCGCGGGACCGGATTCGCCAAAGCGCTCTATCGAGAAAACCGCGTCCGCAAGCCCTTCCCAACCGCACTTCACGCCTGCTTCAGCGGCGACGACTCGCGCGGACGGCGGGATGATCGCGGACTTGATGATCGCGGGCTGGCGTTCAAACAGCTCTCGGCACAGCATCGACACAACCTGCACCTTTTTCCCGTTCTTTTCCGCTATCTCCGCGGCGGACAAACCAAGGTTCACCTCGGAACCCGCCGCTACTATCACCGTATCGGGGTTATCCTCTTTCTTGACAATATAAGCGCCTGTCAGTATGGTGTTCTTCCAATCTGGATCATCCTTTGGGAAAACCGTGATATTCTGCCGCGAAAGCGCCAGAACCGTGGGACCTTTGTTTTGCATAGCCATTTCCCAGGCGACAGCCGTTTCTTCGGCGTCTCCGGGGCGAAGAACCGTTACACCCGGAATGAGGCGGAGCGCGGCAATGGTTTCCACCGGCTGGTGTGTGGGACCATCCTCGCCGACGTAGATTGAGTCGTGGGTAAGCACGTAGATGACTGGCTGTTTCATGAGTGCGGACAAGCGGAGCGCGGGGCGCAAGTAGTCTGCGAACACCATGAAGGTTGAGCAGAAGGCGCGGAGTCCCCCGTGCAGGGTGATTCCGTTAGAGATAGCCGCCATTGCGAACTCGCGGATGCCGAAGTGTATATACCTGCCAAGGCGGTCGTTCTTGGAGAAAGGCGCAGACGCGAACCCCACGGCGTTTGGTCCCTTTAAGTCCGCGGAGCCGCCGACTAGGTTCTGGTTTGCTATGGCTATTGCGTTGAGCGCCTTGTTGCCCGCGGCGCGGGTGGCTATCTTATCGCCCACGGCGTAATGCGGCATATCTGCTGGCGTGTATGCGCCTGAATAAAACAAATCCCACTCGGCGCGTTTTTCCGGGTTTTTCTTTGACCATGCCTCGAACTTCTTCTGCCAAGCTTCGTGGTTTTCCTTCCATTCCGTTTGTTTCGTCTTGAAGTAAGCCGCGGCTTCTGGCGCGACAAAGAAATCGCCGCTTATGCCCAAAGCGGCTTTTGTCGCGGCAACCTCGTCGGCTCCCAAGGGTGCGCCGTGAACATCGGCTGTATTCTGCTTGTGCGGCGCTCCTTTGCCGATGATTGACTTGAGCGCGATGAGGCTGGGCTTTGCGGTTTCGGCTTTTGCTTCGGCGACAAGGCGGAAGATTTCGTCGTAGTCGTACATTGAGCCGTTCAACACCTGCCATCCATAGGCGCGGTATCGCGCGGCAACGTCCTCGGTAAAGGACAAATCCGTGCTTCCGTCAATGGTGATCTTGTTTGAATCGTAAAACACGATGAGTTTTCCGAGTCCGAGGTGTCCTGCAAGCGAGCTTGCTTCGCTGGATACGCCTTCCTGAAGGCAACCGTCTCCGCAAAGGACGTAGGTGTAATGGTCAACGATGGCGTCTTCCGCGGTGTTAAAGCGGGCGGCGAGCATGGTTTCCGCCGCCGCCATGCCAACGGCTGTCGCAAAGCCTTGTCCCAAAGGTCCTGTGGTGGTTTCTATGCCGCCGATGCCGTATTCTGGGTGTCCGGGCGCGTGTGAGCCGACTTGACGGAACGTCTTGATGTCGTCTAAGGTGATGTCCTTGTACCCGGAAAGGTAGAGGAGGCTGTAGAGGAACATAGAGCCATGTCCGGCGGACAGCACGAAGCGGTCGCGGTCAGCCCATTTGGGGTCTGAGGGATCGTGTTTGAGAATATCTCCATAAAGTGCGGCTCCGAGTTCCGCGGTTCCCAATGGAAGCCCTGGATGTCCAGAATTCGCTTTTTGAATGGCGTCTATGCTTAACGCCCTGACGGTCAACGCAATCTTGTCAAGATTTTCTTTTTTCTCCATTTTTTCCATATAAAACTCCTTTACAGGCGAAGCCTGTCTAAATACACCCGAAAGGCGAGCTTGCTTGCAAGCGAAGCCTACTCGGTATTAGGGTAAATAACAATTAGCAATTAGTAGTTAGCAAAGAATGGAGCCACGCCATGCCTAAAACCACCCCGTCACAGTTCTTTCCTCTTTGCTCTCTGCTCTTTGCTAACTGATATTATTAGGAGGGGGGCGCATTTTTCCAAAACGAGATCGCCAGCACACACCCTTGTGGTGCGCCCCCCTGTCTCCAGACCGCTTGCGCGGTCTTCCGCCACCCCCAAATAACAAAGAACAGTTAGCAGTTAGCAATTAGCAAAGTAACACCGCACGCTTGACATAGCCCCATCTCCCCTCTATACTACCTATTAAGGGATAATTGCGGATACGACAGGACCCCATGCCCCGCTTTCACCTTTTTGGTTTTCGTAACGCGCGCAGAAATAAACCGTCATACCAGCCTCTTCTGGCTCAAAACTTATCATTTCTTTCTTTCGGCGGACGAACCGGTAATGCAACAGTTCCTTACCGGAAAGCGGCTCTTTCATAAGATAATGTCTATCGCTTGTGGCTTGTTCCACAGAGGCGCCGCCTTGGGGCATGATGCCTCGATAAAGGGCAAAGCCGTAGTCGCCTCGGCTGTCTGGCGGTTCTGTTCCCGGAAGGGACGCAAAACGCACCGTCAGTACATGGGGACCGCCGGGATAGGTTACCGTCAAAGCAGGCTGACCAACCGGAGCGGCTATCGGCGTGCGTTTGTCATTCGGCAGAGACAAAAGCAAATTGGGGAAATCGCTCATTGCAAGAGGCGGCGAAAGGAGGTAGTGTTTCTTTATGAAACGCGCTTCAATTTCCATTTCCTTAAAAATTTCATTGCATTTGACTACATCCGAAGAGGTACATTGCCCGCTATTCACCGTGCTTAAAATGGTTTCCGCTGACTGCGCGATGGTTACCAGCTTGGTGATGTGTTCCGTTGGAATATTCCACGTCTGTCCTTTATCCGCGAAAATAGTATTCCATATTTTTATCAGGTTGATCTGTTCAGTCCTTGAATTAGGATACCATTCCGTCCTATACGTCATTATACGCTTCCTCCTATTATTTCAGTTTAATTAAAATCCATCCTTTCTTATTGTAAATCAAATCAGATTTATTGTCAATAGGTATAAATTTATTTTTAAACTATGTAGATTCAACTCCAATCTATGTAGATTCAGTTTCAATCTACGTAGATTAGACTCCAATCTACATAGATTCGTTTCCAATCTACGTAGATTCAACTTCAATCTATGTAGATTCATTTCCAATCTACGTAGATTAGACTCCAATCTACATAGATTCGTTTCCAATCTACGTAGATTCAACTTCAATCTACAAGGCGGTTGTATCTGCAAAGAGAGTCCGCCCGATTCCTTGCAAATTACTTTTACGCCCTGTAGCGTCAAAATACGCCAAATAATTGCTTCAAATTACCCTTGCCTATTTTTTCAAAGTACGTTATACTATACCTAAATGAAATATTCGTCAATGATTAAAAAGAAAAAACTTTACTCAAAAAACGCTTTGCATAAAACTATGCGGAGCGGTTCAGAGTGTCCCCCCCCCCCCGCATAATTTATTATTATTATCGGCAGATTGTAACTCTATTAATAGCATACCGATTGATCTACGGAAATGGGTGCAATATCGGTCGTTTTCGGCGTGTCCTGAAACGATTTTTCTCTGAATGGAGAAGCTGTTTATGATTGTTTCTGTTGTCGTGCCTTGTTACAACGAGGAATCCACCATTCACCTTTTCTATGATGAGATGATCAGAGCGTTGAAGCCGCTCATGGAAACGAAATCTGTTACACCAGAGTTTATTTTTGTTGATGACGGCTCAGGCGATTTAACCCGCGCCGTGTTACGGAGACTTGCGTCGCAGGATGTCCGCGTGCGGTACATCATCTTTTCCCGCAATTTCGGCAAAGAAGCGGCGTTACTTGCAGGATTACAGAAGGCGCAGGGTGAATACATCGTTACCATAGACGCTGATCTGCAAGACCCGCCGTGGCTCGTCCCGTCAATGTTTGAAGCCGTAGCGTCAGGCGAGTTTGACTGCGCTGGTTCCCGAAGAATAACGAGGAAGGGAGAACCGCCTGTCCGTTCTTTCTTTGCCCGCCGCTTCTACCGCCTTATGAAGAAAATCTCCGACATAGAAATAGTTGATAACGCGCGGGACTTCCGTCTGATGAGCCGCGCATATCTAAACGCCGTCTTGTCATTGCATGAACGCAATAGGTTTTCCAAAGGAATCTTCCCTTGGATAGGGTTTCGCGTGAAATGGTTTGAGTATGAGAACGTCCAACGCATAGCAGGCGAGACAAAATGGTCTTTTTGGCGGCTCTTTTTGTATTCCCTGGACGGCATCATCGCGTTTTCGTCAAAGCCCCTCGCCATAGCGTCATGGTTCGGCATCGTCATTTTTACCCTATCCTTCATTTTCATTGCATTTATCATCATGCGCAAACTCATCTTTGGCGATCCTGTTGACGGCTGGGCGTCGACCATCTGCATTGTCTTATTTTGTAGCGGTATCCAGCTCTTTACCGTGGGAATTCTGGGGCAATACATGGCAAAAACATACACGGAAGTCAAAAGCCGCCCTCATTATATCATACAGGAAGAGAAATGAACAGGGACAGCCTCAAAAAACTCTTTTTAGACCCCCTGTTTTTCAAATTCGTTTTGGTCGGCGTGCTGAACACCATCATCGGTTCGGCAATCATGTTTGTCCTGTACAACTGCGCGGGCTTAGGCTATTGGGCTTCCTCTTTGATAAATTGCGTCTCGGTCAGTGTTCTCAGCTTCTTTTTGAACAAATACTTTACGTTTCGCGTAAAAGAATGGTCGTTACGCATGGTTGTTTTCTTTTTCTTGGGCATCGCTGTCGCATATATCGCCGCCTATGGGATCGCAAAGCCATTCGTGCATTGGTTGCTGTGGAGATTTGACGAAAAAATACGGGACAATGTCGCAATGCTTACAGGAATGGGGCTGTTTACAATAATAAATTATCTTGCACAAAGGCTTATCACCTTTAAAAGGAAACGGCATGAAAAAAAATAAGACTATCTTGTCAGAAAAATGTGGACGCTATGGTATCGGGCTTGTCTCGTGTGTGGGGATTGTATGTTCCGTTATGGTTCTCTTTCCCGCAATACAGACCATCATCATTCAACGTGCCGAAGAATACCTGATTCATAGAAAAGTAAACTTCTATGATCAATGGATGAACACACTTTCCGCCTGGGCGAAAGGCTGCCTCGGCATTATTGTTATCGTTGATTTCTTCACGCTCACCAAAAAGGGGAGGGCGCTCTTTCGTGAAATAACAGAAGAAACAACGGCTCTTTTATCCAAAATAGATTTTAAGGCGTTTACCAAACCTTTTTTGCTGGCGTCCGGCGTTTATCTGTTCGGATATATGGGCATTATCAAGGCTGACTTCTCCTATATTGACGATTTAGCCAGAGCCATCGAGGGCTATCACGGGTGGAATGGCTGGAGCAGGCACCTTGCGGATATTCTCTCTACGTTTATTCACGCTGATCCCAATCTGACGGATATATCCCCGCTTCCGCAGATACTCGCCGCCCTGATTACCAGCGCGGGCACGGTACTGCTGGTGTACGTTCTTTGCGGTGGAAATCTGTACTTCGCGGCTCTTATCGCAGGCGTTTCCCTTGGGCTTTCCCCGTATTTTCTGGAAAACATCTCGTATAAATTCGACGCCCCGTATATGGCTTTGTCAGTATTTTTCAGCGTTCTTCCTTTTATATTTGTCGGCTCAAGAAAAACCTTTGTGTTTTATTCAATACTATCCCTTTTAATCATGTGCATGACCTATCAGGCATCCTCCGGGATTTATATAGTGGTTACCCTGCTTCTTTGCTACCAAGATTGGAATCACAGGCGCAAGACGCTCATGGAGATTCTGTTGTTTGCGGCGGCGGCGGCGTTTTCTTTTTGCTTTTCCATGGTATTTTTCAGGGTGGTTTTCATGGTTCCAAGTTCCGGGTCAGGGTTTTCAACAGAAATGTTGCCATTAAACCAACTCATCCCCGGAATAGCGCTTAATTGGAAACGGTATATCACGACTATAAACAACGATTTCGGTCTCATCTGGAAAGCCCTCATTGTTTTGATTTGTACTTTATTCGTAGTTAAAGCAAGCGGAAGCTCAAACCAAAACAAGTTCCTAGCCTTTATTGTCTCCGCCGTGTTGGTTATAGGGGCGTTTTTCCTGTCCTATGGCGTTTATTGCGTGCTAAAGAGTCCTTCCTACGCGCCCCGTGCTTTGACAGGTTTCGGCGTGTTTATTGCCGCCATAGGCGTTTACATCGCCGCCGAGCGCAATAAGTCCGCGGTAATAAGCGTTGTCATGCTGAATTGGTGCTTTATGGTTTTTGCCTTTTCGTACGGCAATGCCCTCGTGGATCAGAAACGGTATGTGAATTTCCGGGTGGAAATACTGCTTCATGATCTAAGCGGACTATTCCCCGACAAAGACGCGGCGACAATGCCTGTCCTTATAGAGAACGGAATAGGCTTTGGACCAGTGACGGAAAACGTTTCCGAGCATTACCCCATCATTAAAAGACTTGTTCCTGATAACCGCCATTACCATCTTTACATCTATATGAGTGAGTATTTTCATTGGGAAAGGGGAAGCTCCACAAATGCCGTCCCGTCTGAGATGCCTGTGATGCTTGACTCATACTACCATACCATCAGGAGCAACGGGGAACATATACGGGTAATATTCAAGCATAGCAAATAA
>JAISEA010000049.1 GCA_031264475.1 Treponema sp.
CTTACCATATCTAATCCGCCGGACGCGCCGAATACGGACGGCATTGACATAGACTCTTGTTACGGAGTGCTGATCGAAGGATGCGAGGTCGCGGTTGGAGACGACGGCATTGTCATCAAGTCAGGATCAGGCGCGGACGGTATCAAGGTGAACAAGCCGTCTGAAAACATAACGGTCAGGCGTTGCACGGTAAGAGATGGACACGGCGGTATCGTGATTGGAAGCGAAACAGCGGCTGGTATATTCAACGTGATCGCGGAGGACTGCCTGTTCAAGGGAACGGACAGGGGCGTCCGTATAAAAACAAGGCGTGGGCGCGGCGGAGAAATCTGCAATCTTCGTTTCTGCCGACTCACCATGGAGAATAACCTCTGCCCCATCGCCATAAATATGTTTTACCGGTGCGGCGCTGATTTTTCGGAAGAGTTATTTGGACTTGACCCTATGCCGGTCGTTTCCACTACCCCATCAATCAAGAACATCAGTATAGATCACGTCCATTCTTTCGGATGCCGAGCGTCTGCTGGCTTCATAGCGGGATTGCCGGAATCGCCCATAGAAAATCTTATCGTTACAGACTGTGAGTTCTCCACAAACGAAAGCGACTCATCAAGTCCTGATAAATCGGATATGTTCTTGGGATTGCCGCCTGTAACATCTAAGTCGTTCCGCGTCTTGAATGTAAAAAATCCGATATTTTCCAACATCCGCATATATGGACCAAAAGAGGCTTTTATTTACGGATAGTTTCTACCGCGTTATTATCCCATTGACAAACGCTGGGGTAAATTTTATACTTTATATTATTTTAATGGTATCGCACAGGGTATTCTTCATATAATTGTAATTAACTTTATCATACTTGCGTTATACCATATTCCATTAGGAGGTTTTTAGAAATGAAAAAACTTATTGTTTTATTGGCTGTCGCTGTTTCGGTAACAGCCGTATCGTGTAGTTCGGCTCCCTCAGTCAGTCGTGTTGATGCTGGTACTCAAGTTGATTTGAGCGGCAAGTGGAATGATACGGACGTGAGGACTGTCTGTAATAGTCTTATTGATGCGTGTTTGACATCGTCTAACGTCAACAGGCTAGTCAGTGAATTCAGGGTGTCTCACGATGGCGCAAATCCGACCGTGATAGTGGGTTCGTTTAAAAACGCAAGTAGCGAGCATATTGACACGTCTATCATATCAACAATGATGCAGAGCGTCATCATAAACAGCGGAGAACTCGATTTTGTCGCTGGCGGTGACGCGAGAAATGAAATTCGCGCGGAAAGAGAAGATCAAAACAGTGGTTATGCAAGCGACGACAGTGCGGCGGCTATTGGGAATGAAACAGGTGCAAATTTCATCTTGCAAGGCTCTGTAAAGTCCATAGTGGATCGCGCGGGCAATAAATCGGTCAGAACCTACTTCGTTGACGCTAGTCTCACTAACCTCGAAACTAACCGAATTGTCTGGCAAGACCAAAACAGCGAAATTAAAAAAGAGATCACCCAGCCCAAGGCTAAATTTTAAATCGCAACGGATGTCTGACACCGTTTAACGACTCCCATGGGGCATTTGTACGAAAGATGTACCGTTGACCCCGACTTGGCAGGCTACGCTTATAAGTAAGCGTAGCCTGTTTTATGTTATTGTTTTATGTTATGGACCCCGTTACGCGCTACGCGGGGCTAAACTTGACCCCAACTCAAAGATGTCTAACACCACGTCGTCTACTAAACTAGCGAATCCGTGGAGCCTGTGGTATAAGTTCCCCGACATCCACTCCGCCGTTTGTTCCACAATCCCCGCCTTCACCGGATTCTTGACGAGACTTCAAAGCTTAATCCTATACTACAAACCTTAACAACTAGGATTTAAACCTTAACAACTAGGATTTAAACTCTAACAACTAGGATTTAAACTTCAACAACTAGACTTCAGAACTTAACTTTTAGACTTCAGAATCATATTATACACAGGCAAGTGTGGATGTTCTGCTCGCCATTCATGGTAATATTTTATTATTACTTCTTTTGCGAAAAAGGTTGCCGCTATCTCCATCTTGACGACAGCCGTCAAACCCAGCTCTCTTGTAAATGTAGACTCTCCCATTTTTGCATTATTTGTCTTGATAAGAATCAAAATATATACTATACTCTTTTCAAGAAGACGTGTGAGATACCGTCTTTATTTAATTTAAGGAGAGATTTATGACATTTGCTGAAAGAATGAAAGAACTCGCAGTTAAAGCAGGCGAAGTAGCTCAAGACTTTGCTGAAAAGGCGGGAGATACTGCCCAAGATTTGGGAGCAAAGGGCGCCGCCGCTGGGAAAGAATTTATCGGTAAGGCAGGAGACGCCGCCCAAAACTTTGGCTCAAAAAGTAAGCTGTTCCTCGAAATCAAACAACTCGAAACTAAAGCGGAAAAACTCTTGGAACAGCTCGGCGCAGAAGTCTATAAGGCACTCGCAGAACAAAAAATAGCCAGCGTCAACCCCCTAACACCCGGAGTTAAAGAAATCTTTGCCAAACTCGACGCCGTACAAAAAGAAATCAACGTAAAAGAGGAGGAAATGGGAAGATAAAGGCTCAGAGCAAGAACAACTCCTCCTTTATTCCTATGTTATGAAAACCCGTCCCATATTCCAAAACATTTCCCCTATCGACCACCGGTACTCCTTGTCCGAAGCCGACGTCTTTAATAGCCTTGAACCATTCCTATCCGAGTCCGCCACAATCCTAGCATGCACTAAAGCGGAAATTGCCTTGATTAAGGCGCACCTCCGTATCTCTGGAAAGTCTTCCAGAGACCTAGAGACATCGCTTGACAATATCACCGTAGACCCCGAAGAGGTTTATGCCGAAGAAGAAGAAACCCAACACAATATCCGCGCCTTAGTAAACGTCTTGAAAAGAAAAGTACCTCCAGATATTGCCCCACTTGTCCATCTTGGGGCGACAAGTGTAGATATTCTTGATACAAGCTTCGCCTATCGCATCAAAGGATCAACCCATACCATCGTCCTGCCCTTGCTCAGGAAACTAGAACTCTTACTCTGCGACTTCACAGAAAAAGAAGCCGAAACCCCACAGATAGGAAGAACCCATGGTCAACAAGCAGTGCCAATCACCCTGGGCTTCGCTATCGCTGAATACGTGTCCCGTCTGGGAAAGTCTATCCTAGAGATCGAAGAACGTGTAAACGCTTTGAAAGGCAAGCTGGCAGGCGCAGTCGGAGCCTACAACGCAGTAAGTATGCTGACCAACGATCCCGAAGAACTAGAACGCCTCTACCTCGCAGAACTAGGACTCGAACCTTCAGAACACTCAACACAGTTAGTTGAACCTGAGTACTTGCTCCGTACACTTCTGGAATTCAACACAGCTTTTGGTATCTTAGCTAACCTTGCCGACGATTTGCGTAACTTGCAACGAAGCGAGATCGGCGAGTTGAAAGAAGGATTTGCAGATGTACAGATTGGCTCTTCAACTATGCCACAAAAACGTAACCCGTGGAACAGCGAACACGTCAAGAGCTTATGGAAGACGTTCTTTCCACGCGCAATAACTTTCTTCATGGATCAGATTAGCGAACATCAACGGGATTTGACTAACTCCGCAAGCCAGCGGTTTATCGCAGAATATATCACAGGTTTCTGTATGGCAGTTAGCCGTATGATTGACGTAATAAAGAGTCTTGGCATTGACCACGACCGCCTGTGCGACAATCTGAAGAGCGGGGGAATATCAGGCGGCATTATGGCAGAGCCCGCTTACATCTTGCTCGCCAAGTCCGGCGTCTCTAACGCACACGAGGTAATACGCAGAATCACACTCGATGCCGAAAAGAACGGTTTGAGTTTCGTAGCCGCCTTGTCTAAGAATACAGACGCTTTGTCCCATATTACAGAAAAATTAGTAGAATTAAAACTCGCAACAAGGACGGACGCTTTATCCTTCTTTGAAAACCCTGAGAAGTATTGCGGTCTAGCAGTCAAAAAGGCAAAGACGCTTGCAAGAAAGTATAGAAATCTAATGGAGAGAGGTAAGATATGGTAGTAGCTTCAATAGATATACAAGGCGGAAAGGTTGTCCAATTGAAGCAAGGCTCTGAACTTATTCTACAACGAGACAATACGGAAGAACTCATCGAAGAATTCGACAGATATGGCGAAGTGGCAATCATAGACCTTGACGCGGCTATGGGTAAAGGGTCAAATTTCAACATCATTAAGCCATTGCTGAGAAAAGCTGAATGTAGGCTTGGCGGCGGGATCAGAACAGTCAAACAGGCGCGGGAACTGTTGAGCATGGGCGCAAAGAAGATCATCATCGGGTCCATAGCTTTCCGCGTGAATGGGCAGTTCGGCGTAAACGCCGGATTACTGTCGTCAATGGCAAAGGAGATCGGTCGTGAACATATCGTCGTCGCAGTTGACGCAAAAAAGGATCAGGACGGCGATTATCGAATAGTCATCGACGGATGGAAGACTCAGACCGGACTTGGTCTTATCGGAACCGCAAAGACTATAGAGCCGTTTGTCAGCGAATTGCTATTCACCGGCGTTGACCACGAAGGCACATTGACCGGACTTGACCTTGCGCCAGTCAAACGCTTACGAGAGGTGGTCTCTTGTAACATAACTGCCGCAGGCGGCGTATCAACAGTCGAGGAAATTCAAACATTGGCTGAACTTGGTTGCGACGTTCAGCTTGGTATGGCTCTTTACATCGGCAAAGTGAGTCTCGCAGACGCCTTTGTGCGGTGCTTAAACTGGAAAAAAGGCTCTTTAAATACAGCAGAGTTGCCTGCTAACCCGGCGGATTCTTCGGGAACGCTTTTACCACTTATTGCACAAACCGCCGATGGACAAACGCTTATGACAGGCTTTGCGGACCGCGAGGCGCTTACTGAAACCTTTGCCCGCGGTAATCTTTGCTTCCATAGTAGAACTCGCGACAAGCTCTGGATGAAAGGCGAAAGTTCCGGCAATACCCTGAAATTGCTTCGCCTGCGTGCAGACTGTGATCGAGACGCTTTGCTCGCTATTGTTGAACCAGCTGGACCTGTATGTCATACGGGCGCATGGTCGTGCTTTGGTATCGACCGCGCTTTCACATGGACGCGGCTTCAAGCCGTCATCGCAGATCGGTTCAAACACCCCAAACCGGGTTCTTATACAGCCACCCTAGACGATGAATTAGTGCGAGAAAAGGTGCGCGAGGAAGCCGAAGAAGTCTGTACTGCAAAGACTCACGAGGAAGTGGTCTGGGAAGCCGCGGACTTGCTCTATTTTACTACCGCGCTTATGACTCGCGAGGGTGTTTCAGTTACCGAAGTACTTGCAGAGTTAGAACGACGACACAGAAAATAAAGAGGTATTTTTGTCGTACCTAAAATTGATTTAATAAAGAAAAGCCCCTTCCTTTTAAGTTGAAATGGGAACACTTGGGGTTGAGGGGTAGCGCATCTTTCGCACTCTTCGAGAGCGTCTTGCTCTGCCCATCCTTGTATTTTGGGGTTTAGCGGAAGCCCCCTTCCGCGGGGCTGGAGCCGTCTTGGAAATGTCTGACACCGACTTATTGCTTGTTTGACGAGGACAGCGGAACCTCCTTTGAGGAGGTCATCTAACGGCTTCTGGTGTCAGACACCACCGCTGACACGCCCGTTGGAGAAATCATTTAACACACTTTGCGTACGTTGGGAAGTTGTTAAACAGGCTTTGCCTGCTTCAAAAGACGATTTCGTCAGTTAATATTTCGGTATGGTCGCTGAATATGGCGAGTGTATGCTCCCAATGCGCCGAGAGCGAGTCGTCTACGGTTAGAACAGTCCATCCGTTGCGGGCTATATCAACTTCGGGCGCGCCCATATTGATCATAGGCTCGATGGCTATGACAAGACCGGGCGCCATACGCGGATTTGGTCCGTGCGGCACGTTAGGTACAGATGGGTCTTCATGCAAGCTAAAGCCAACCCCGTGTCCGCAGTACTGATACACTACGCCAAACCCAAATTGTTCCGCATAGCCACTCACAGCCCGCGCTATCTGAAGGAGTCGATCCCCAGCCCTTGCCGCTTCAACACCCCGTTTGAGGCACTCATGGGTAACGGCGTTGAGCTTACGCGCCTTCTCCTCTACTCGCCCCACCTCTACGGTAAACGCCTGATCGCTGATGAACCCGTCAAGGTCTATACCGCCGTCTATGGATACGAGGTCCCCGTCCACTATCTTCCGCCTTGACGGAATACCGTGGATAACCTCGTTGTTGATGGAAATACACAACGCCGCGGGAAAAGGATTCTTCTTACTTCCCACTCCGAGAAACGAGGGTTTCCCCCCCGCCTTTTTTATCCAATTCTGCGCCCATTTGTCCAATTCGATGGTTTCAACACCCGGCGTTATGAGTGGGAGTAATTCCCTGTACATAGCAGAGAGCATCTTACATGACGCTCGTATGCTGTCAATCTGTTTTTCATTCTTTAAACGTATCATTTAATACCTAGTTTTTTTTGCAGGCGTTTGACGCTTGATAAACGTGGATACACCTCAAGCGCCTTGCAAAAAACGATGCGGGCTTCCTCCCGCCTACCCAGTCCACATAGCGCTTCCGCCATGGAACAGAGCCATCGCGCCTCGTCCTTCGCTGGAAACCCACCCAACGCCAACAAGGTTTCCATACAGAAAACCCAAACGCCGTCATCCACGACACGCCGCAGGCGCAGTCTTACTAGCTCCTTCAAAAAAATTTCCACATCAATGGAAAAGTGCCTAAAATACGGCTCCCGCCTCTCTTCTTTCATAATATCGACAAGTATGACAAAAGCTTCGTAATAACAATCACGTTTAACAAGCTCTTCAGCAAGAATGTAGGAGCCATCCATCCAGTCTTCGCGGTTAAGATAGCGACTCATTGGGAAATCAAGCCCACCGCGTTCGCGCCACAAAGCCAGAGCGTCCTCTTCTCTTCCGTGAAAGAGGTCCAGTACCACGAGCTTCGCCTGACTTGCTGGATCGTCCTTTCTCCGTTTAAGAAAGGTTCGATAGTCAAATTCGCCCTTCTCTGATAACTTAAACGTCTTGTCGTATTCAAAACGCCGCTGTCTATCCGAAAGAATCTTGTACGCGGAAATGAGACGCCGCATTTCCGCGTCTCCCCGTTTACCGACGACGTCTGGATGGAACTTCTTCGCCTTTTCACGGAACGCCTTTTTTACATCCGCAGAAGAGGCGTCCGTCTTGATTCCAAGCAGGCTGTAATAATTATCCATTTTCTAAACCGCCTCTCCGCGCCTTCTCCCATGAAACGACGCCTTTTACGCGCCGATGCGTTTCGCCAGCGCTTCGGCTTGTTCCGCGCTCAAAAGCGTATCGCTCCAATTCACGAACATACCTTCTTTTTCCATGATGGACATGAGACCAAAGAGCGCCTTGTTGATGAAAAGGCATTTCTTCCCCAGAAACGCGGCGCTTTTCTTACCCGCAACGCCGCCGGTTGCGGCGAGTATCTTAGACAGACAATCCGGAAACTTACGCGAGAAAAAGGAAAGCGTCTCTGCGCTTACCACAATGTACTCGTAAGAGGGCAGGCGAAAACCGTCGTCTGTCCACGCATCAATAACATCGGAACGATGTCCCATGGACTCAAAACCTTTTTGCAACGCGGCGATACAGGGGGAAGTAACCCCCCTTTGCGCTGGAACGTTTATTATGGCTATTCTCATATTTTAAGAATAACACATAAATACTTCTTTTTACAAGAGGAAAATTCATCGGTGGAGCGTTATTCCTACCCTATTCCCATTGACGCGCCTGCTAAAATCCCCTATAATGCTGTCATGAACAAACGCAATGAGACCCGCACCCTTCGGGTGTTCACACGTGGTGTGTTTAAAAGCGTCTTGTTC
Source organism: Treponema sp. (assembly GCA_031264475.1). The sequence continues at coordinate 7,903 of JAISEA010000049.1, forward strand.
TGCTCCGCCTTTTTACGGGGTGAATAGAACCTACAGGTTCCAAGGCGGAACCTCGAGGTTCTATGATAGAACCTACAGGTTCCAAGGTGGAACTTCGAGGTTCTATGATAGAACCTTCAGGTTCTATCATAGTACACCTGTACCAAGTTCTCGATTTTTTCGAGGATGGAAAAACATTTCTGATAGACAATATACAACGGGTACATTTACTTCGATCCCGTTTGATATTTTAGTCAGGTATACGAGGAGGGATAATCCTATGAATAAATACAAACCAATCATTATCCTGTTTACGCTCTGGCTCGCGGCTTGCGACTCAACGAATACGGAAGTCTACTATGCGGATGTAGTGTGGACTGATTTTGAAGGCGAATGGATGTTTACCGGTCCTTATGGCACCGACGGTTATACCATCGGAAGCACAACGATAGCCTACGACGATGGCGGGGACTATGAGGAATGGGACTCGGACTTCACCGCGGACATCGTTCATTGCTACAAGTTCGCCATATTTAACGCGGAAACTACAACGGACAGCACCAACGACAGTGTCAGAGACGGCTCCGGCGTATTCGTTGTCAAATTATCCATCGGCGCAAACGCGGGGAAATATACCGCTATCTATTTCCGTAACCTCCATGAAAACCCGAAAAGCGCGGAGATGGCAAATGCGTATTCTAAAACGTACCCCTATTACTTCGACACACCAAACGATGCGGTTGTCGGATTCGTGTCTCTTTCCGCCATGAATAAGTACGTCTCAATGTGGGGCGGTCCGTATACATATACAAAGACCGGTGAATGACGCGGGATCAGTCTATACCGCGGTTTTTACTATTCGTCTTTGCAACACTCGTTTCGGCGCAGGCGATCTTCGCCCCGCGGATACACGCGCAGGAACTCGAAGACGAAGGCGTAACAATACAGGCAAGCCCGCCCCAAGACACAACCGCGAAGAAAGTCGTCTCCAAGGAAAACATAGAAAAAAGCGGCTCCCGGGACCTTGCGGAACTCTTACAAGATACGCTTAATCTGGGGACTTTGAGCTACGGCGGTTATGGCAACAGCGCAAGCGTCAATTT
>JAISEA010000071.1 GCA_031264475.1 Treponema sp.
TTTGTTCGGGACATGGATACGGTAGACGGCAAGCCTGTTTTCAACAAAACCGTAGGCTTGCGGGACACGTGGAAGAAGATAGCGGGCAAACACCCTTCGGGTGTTTAAATACTTCACGATGGGGCGTTGTTAGAAAGGGGGTTCCGCTTCCACTGACATGACGGTTACGCTTGTAAACAAGCGGAACCTTCTCGTTGTTAGGAAGGAGTCTCAGCGTTGTCTGATGCTCCGTTCAACGCTACCGCAAGGCAGGTGCCAGCGTCATAAGGAGGAGGGGGGCGCATTTTTCCACAACGGAGGACGGCACACAGACGCCCTTGTGGTGCGCCCCCCTGTCTACAGCCCGCCTTCGGCGGTCTTCCGCCACCCCCACTCCTTCTCCCTATGAAGCCTTAATGTGTTAGTAGTGTACCTCAAAGAGTAGACGTTGGCTCTTTGAGAGTGGAAGTCGGGTCTTTGAGAGTAGACATCGGGTCTTTGAGAATGGAACTCGGGTCTCAGAGAGAGGACATCGGGTCTCAGAGAGCCAAAGCACAGATTAGTAATAGAACAAGAAACATGGGTAATGCGGTTTTTGACGTCACTATACCCATAAGCGGAGACGATATTTTGATTGATAACATAGCGCAATTGGATTCTGCCCTTGAAAAAGTGTATAAACCGTTTATGCGTGTTGATAATACGTTAAACAGAAAAATAGTAAGTTTTCAGGCAAACAAAAGCCTTCCTTTTTACAGATGGTATAAATATAAAGAGGGATTTTCCGCGCATTTGGTTGAGTATTATATCCGCAGGCGCGGCATTGATGCTACAAAAAAACTGTTAGACCCTTTTGTCGGAAGCGGCGCGACGCTTTTTTGCGCGAGCGATTTAGGAATTGACGCGCTTGGTATTGAATTGCTACCCATAGGACAACATATTATCAAAGCGCGGGATTTGTTAAACCACTTTTCTTATGATGATTTTGAGACGCTGGTACAGTGGAAAAATAAAAAGCCGTGGATAGAACACCAAGGGCAGCAAAATTTTACTGTTCTCAAGATTACCAATGGCGCATATTCAGAGGAAAACAGCGACTTAATAAAAAAATTTCTGTCGTGTATGCAAAAAGAAAACGAAAACCTTCAAACAGTATTACTGCTTGCGCTATTTTGTATTCTTGAAAGCATTAGTTTTACCCGTAAGGACGGTCAATATCTGCGTTGGGATCAACGATCAGGGCGTTGTTTAGGCGCGTTACCTTTTAACAAAGGTGAAATACCGAATTTTAATGATGCGATAACCGAAAAACTAGAAGAAATCATTCAAGACGTCAGAGGTGGTGTCAATGACGCTCTGTTTAATTTTCCTCCGCCGTCTATACAAAAAGGAAATGTAACAATTATTGGGGGTTCTTGCCTGCGGGAATTGCCGCGCCTTAACGAAAAAAGCGTTGACCTTGTAATAACTTCACCGCCGTATTGCAACCGCTACGATTACACAAGAACGTATGCGCTTGAGCTGGCGATGCTTGGCGTTGACGAAACAAAACTTGCGAAATTACGGCAGGAAATGTTGAGTTGCACGGTAGAAAACAGGGAAAAAGACTTGCTGGGCTTAAATCCCGCATGGGTTTCTCCCTTGTCAATGTGCGACAATCACGAATTATTGCAACGAATACTCGCATACCTTTATTCAAAAAAAGAAAATAAAACGCTTAATAACAATGGGATTCCCCGCATGGTAAAAGGTTACTTTTACGAAATGGCGTGTGTTGTTTATGAACTCTACCGTGTTCTGCGATCAGGCGGTGAAGTCGTCATGGTGAACGATAATGTGAGGTATGCGGGGGTAAGTATCTCCGTTGACCTTATATTAGCAGATATAGCCGCAAAAGTGGGTTTTCAAATAGAGGAAATCTCCGTTTTACCCATCGGAAAGGGAAATAGTAGTCAGCAAATGGGCATATACGGCAAAGAATCATTGCGAAAATGCGTATACATCTGGAGGAAAAACTAATGGATTCGCTTCATATTACAAAACCAGAAGACTTGATAACTTCTTACAGTGAAACAAGGGCGGGATTCATCGCCATTGCATTAGAAAAGAACAGGCAGGCGACGCCGTATGTTGAAGAAGCCCGCGTCTTGCAGTATAGAATAAAAAAATTGACTCTTCGGATAACTTACTTGACATACTGGATATTAGAAACGGCTTAATCGCCGCCGCGGGTCTTTCCGATAAAGCCGCTTCTCATTTAGGAGAGGAAGGCTGTACAGCGGCGATCAAAGAATTCATTGAAAAATTTCTTACGCCTGTCGGAGATGCATTCAAAGAAGAGTTGATATTTCGGTTTCTGTTGACTAAAGGCGATTCTTTGGGCGGGAAAATGCGGAATATTGTAGGCGCTTTAGCCCAAAGGAAACTATGTTTGTCTGTGATCTCTTCATTAAGACTGTCTAACATTGATTTTTATATCCTTAATAATACAACTAATCAATGGATTTCCTCAAAAGAAATTGACGATGATACCGAAAGAGAAAATCTAAAAGGTATTTCATGGGAAATATCGCAAAATAAAGACAGGACGTTATATTTTAATATCACAACGCCTCTTGTGGGAAACAATATCGACATGATTTTATTAAACAGACCGCATACGGAAGATATTAAGTCAGCAATTAGTAGGCATGAAAGTTATATTGCGCTGGGAGAACTGAAAGGGGGCGTTGATCCCGCCGGGGCAGATGAGCATTGGAAGACCGCAAAGACGGCTCTTGATAGAATCAAAAACGCATTTGATAAAAATGATCTTTCACCAAAGCTCTTTTTTATCGGCGCGGCGATAGAAAAAAGAATGGCGGTTGAGATTTTTACTAATCTGAAATCAAAATACATCAACAATGCGGCTAATTTAACAAAGCCTGAACATATAACAGCGTTATCGGATTGGTTGATAAAACTATAATCGGAGATCAGAGAGGAGTTCGGCTCTTTGAGAGTGGACATCGGCTCTTTGAGAGTAGACGTCGGGTCTCAGAGAGTGGACGTCGGGTCTCAGAGAGTGGACGTCGGGTCTCTGAGAGTGGACATCGGGTCTCTGAGAGTGGACATCGGCTCTCTGAGAGAGGACATCGGCTCTTTGAGAGTGGATGTCGGGTCTTTGAGAAGGAGTGATTTTGAATATTCCTATTCTTTTTGAAAATGAAGAATGTATCGTACTTAACAAACCTGCTGGGCTGGCGGTTCAAGGCGGCGAAGGCGTGAAGAATTCGCTCGATTCCATCCTTACAGAAGAATTCCCCCAGCATCCCCTCTTGGTACACCGTCTTGATAAAGACACGTCCGGGGTCATACTTGTGGCAAAGACCAAGACTTCGGCGGCTTTTTTCACGGGCGTTTTCGTGGGAAAAGGCAAAGACCCGGGGCGCGTGCTCAAACAGTACAAGGCGGTATGCAAGGGCGAGCCTAAACCAAGAGCAGGCTGTATTAACACGGAGATTTACATCCACGGCTCGGCGAAGAAAGCCGAAACTCGTTACCGCGTCGTGTCGGTGAAAGATTTACCCCCACTTGTCTCCTTATTGGAAATAGAAACCATTACCGGACGACTGCACCAGATACGCCGACATCTCGCGCAAATAGGCGCGCCTATCGTAGGCGACGACAAATACGGCGATTTCCCTTTGAACAAATCACTCCACAAGACGGCGGGTTTGAAACGCCTCTTGCTCCACGCTGAACGCCTCGTCATACCAGAGAAAAAGATAGACGTCTCCGCGCCCTTGCCCGTTTACTTCGATTCATTTATAATGAGGAATGAGGAGTAGAAGATGAAGGCAGACCCAGAAACAGGAAAGAACATATTAGCGGAAGCTTTGAAGAACCCGGTCGGGGGCAAAGAAGACGCGACCTTTCATTACTCGCGACCCCATAGATTGGAAAGGGCGAGCCGCGATGTGAAAGACTTGAACGGCGGCATTGTCCGAAGGGCTTCCGTCTTTGGAATACTGAGGTCCTCAAGGTCTCACGGGGTTTTATTTGTTTCCATCATAGTCTTATGCGCCCTTATTATGATAATAGCGAAGCTGAACGGCGGGAGCGTTTACAGACTCGGGGGCAATAAACTTACAGGTTCCGCGATGCGCTACGAAGGCTCCACCTTTATAGTATTGAAGAAGACTTTCGCGGAAGGCGCTTACACGGGTCCCGTAGACATAGCCGTCTCGCCGTCAATTACAGACAGCAACGCTTCCAACGCGCCCGCCGTCTTTACTTGGCGGGTTTACTTCACGCCAGAGGATGAAGATTTCCCCTTCTCCATACCCTTGGCGGCGCAAAGTCTGACCGTGCTCCTGATAACTGAAACAGAAAACGTCGGTATGACTATAAAAGTCGAATGAGGCAACGCCTCCTTGTTCCTCGTGGAAATCAGTTTCTAGGCGCTAGGGAAAGGCTTGTCAAAGATAATGTTTTCTTATACTATAATAAGACAAGAGGTTTTTATGATTGATAATGAAAAGAATTCCGAACAGTCGCTTGTACGCCGGGAGAAGTTGGCGAGGCTCAAGGAAAGCGGCAAAAATCCATTTGTCGTTACGATATTTGATCAGACTCATCATTCTGTACATATAAAAGAGCAATTTGACGCGCTTGCGGGGCAGGATGTGTCCATAGCAGGCAGGCTCATATCTTTCCGTTCCAGCGGCAGAGCGTCGTTTATGGATATTCAGGATCGGGACGGCAGGATTCAGGTATACGCGAGTGTGAATGATTTAGGCGACGCCGCGTATGGCGAGATCAAAACCTTTGACATCGGCGACATTGTAGGGGTCAAGGGGGCGGTATTTAAGACGCAACGCGGCGAAATCTCCATTCACGCGGCGGAGATAACCCTTTTGACGAAATCTTTGGAGCCTCTTCCCGAAAAGTTCCACGGCTTGAAGGATATAGAGCAGAGGTATCGTCGGCGTTATCTTGACCTCGTTACCAATAGGGATAGTTTCGACGTTTTTCTCAAACGAGCGAAGATCATCTCTTCAGTTAGAAACTTTCTTGACGAACAGGGCTTCATTGAGGTTGAGACGCCGATTCTGTCAACCATTGCCTCTGGCGCGGCGGCGCGACCATTCATCACAAAGTCTAACAAACTAAACATGGAACTCCATTTGCGAATCGCTACGGAACTCTACCTGAAGCGGTGTATAGTCGGCGGCATGGAACGGGTCTATGAGCTTGGCAAGGACTTCCGTAACGAAGGGGTTGACATACGCCACAATCCTGAATTCACCATGATAGAGCTGTATCAGGCGTTTACGGACTACAAAGGTATGATGGAACTGTGTGAAAATATAATCGCCAACGCGGCAATGAAGATATGTGGCTCAACAAAGGTCAACTACCAGGGCACAGAACTCGACTTTACTCCACCGTGGCGGCGTGTTACGATGCTTGACGCTATCAAAGAGAATGGGGGACCTGATTTCGAGGAGATTAAAACCGATGAGGATGCGCGGAACGCCGCGTTTGAATTCCAGCTTGCCGCAGAACTCAAGAAGGAGATAAAAAACTGCTCGCGTGGGGACGTCATAAACGCGGCTTTCGAGCGTTTCGTAGAGAGTAACCTCATCCAACCTGTCTTTGTCATGGATTATCCCACTGAAATCTCCCCGCTTACCAAACAAAAACCCAACGATCCATCCATGACCGAGCGTTTCGAAGCTTTCGTGTTCGGTAGGGAAATCGCCAATGCGTATTCCGAGCTTAACGATCCCATCGTCCAGCGAGAGCGTTTCGTTCAGCAGGCGAATGAGCGGGAACTCGGCGACGACGAGGCGTACCGACTCGATGAAGACTTCATCGCCAGCCTTGAAATTGGTATGCCTCCGACCGGGGGCATGGGAATCGGTATAGATAGAATCGTCATGTTCCTCACCGACACCTACTCCATCCGCGACGTCATCCTGTTTCCCGTAATGAAGCCCAGCGAATAGAGAGCAGAGAGGAAAGAGAATAATAACCGTTTGCGGTTCGTGGCGGCTGTTAGATATGACTGACACTATGAGGCAAAAAAGGCGGCTCGCAGAGCCGCTTTTTTTTTATTCTTGGTAATGATGCCTGCGGTTGCCGCGCGTCTGACACTATGCGGTCGCGCACTAGAGCAGGTGCCCGCCACGCACTAGAGCAGGTGCCCGCCACGCACTAAGGCAGGTGCCCGCTACGCACTAGGACGAGTGCCCGCCACGCACTAAGGCAGGTGCCCGCCACGCACTAAGGCAGGACACTGCCTACCACACGGGCGGTCGCACGTCTGACACCGCCCACGCCGCGTCTGACACCCGCCGCACGCCGCGAGCCTAGCGCAGGAAGGCGCAGTGCCTGACATCGCCACCCTCCCAACTCGCACGTCTGACATCGACACGTGCCTGACACTGCCGAGTGAGTAATGAACAGTGAGCAGGGTGTCAGACAACGCATAGGTTCCGCTTGTTTATAAGCGTAACCGTCATCTCAGTTGGAAGCGGAACCTCCTTTCGGACAACACCCTTCTTGAAGTATTGAAACAGCCTTTGGCTGTAAACACCCTAAGGGTGCAACGCATAGGTTCCACTTGCAAAGCAAGTGTAACCGTCATGTCAGTGGACGCGGCACACCCTTTCGGACAACACCCCATGTGAAGTATTGAAACAGCCTTTGGCTGTAAACACCCTAAGGGTGCAGGGCGTTGTAAGCCTTTTCGTCAAGCGGGTAGAATTGTATTAAGACCATCGCCCCGACGAAAATGAGCGCAGGTATGGGTCCGATGATGAGCCTGATCGCCATGATTGCGCCCGCGCTTTGAATCGCGTCCGCAATGTAGCCGCCAAGCGACAGAATCACCCCTGACAAGAATACGGACAAAGACTGCCCCACCTTAGCGACAAAAGTCCAGATACCATAATAAGCGCCTTCCTTACGCTCGCCCGTCTTAACCGCGTCGTATTCCACCGTGTCTGGCACCATAGCGAAAGGGGCGACATAGCTGAAACCCACCCCGATACCCGCGAAGACCATTATCCCCAAGAAGAAATTCCGCCCCAAGATATGCCCGAACAGGAAGATCAGCAGACACGCCGCGGATAATACCGCAAAACAGATTTGATAGACGCGCTTCTTGCCAATGGTCTTGGAAACAAGCACGGAAATCGGGATACAGATCATTGCCGTAAGCAGTAAGATAATCATCGCAGGCGTGGCAAGCTCCTCGCTATGGTAAACGTACTTGGTGTAGTAAACAAGAATACTCTGCAAGAAAGTCAAGGCGCAGAGGTGTAGCGCATAAGTGAAGAGCAATATCAAGTAAGGCTTATTGGTGAAGACTTGTCGATACGTGGCGAAGAAGCCTTTCGTGGGCAAATCCTCCTTCCTGTGGGGCATTTCCCGCACGCCGAAGAAGGTAAGTAGCGTAGTGATCGCCACGATTCCGCCTAGAATAAGACCAACCGCGGTAAAGCCCGCCTTCTTGTCAGGCGCGAAAATGCCCACGATAGGTTGCACCGCAGCCGCACCAATGATAGTACCAAAGACCGCGCATCCGAAGCGATACCCGTTGAGACTCGTGCGCTCATGGTAATCGTCCGTGAGTTCAGGCGTCAGAGACGAATAAGGGATACCGATAATGGTACTCGCCGTGTTGAGAAGAACAAGAGCGAGAGCAGCCCATACCGTGATAATTATCGGATTTGCGGGCAGGTAGTCAGGTCTTGTGAAGAAGAACCACATAGCCAAGAACATAGGAACCGCGCCGAAGAGAAGGTAGGGTCGCCGCCTGCCCCATCTGCTCCGCGTTCTGTCTGACAAGTAACCCATGACAGGATCGGTTATCGCATCCCAGAATTTGCCAATCATAACCGCCACGCCCGCCAAAGCCGCCGCAAGCCCCACAGTGTCAGTCAGATAGTTCAAGCACCAAAAACCAAGCGACGTGAACAGCAGGTTACCACCCAAGTCAAAAATACCAAACCCAAGCTTTTGCTTAACGGTAAGTTTATTCATAAATCCCCCTTTTGCGTTGTAGTATATCCCAAAAAACGCCTCCTGACAAGCGATGCCACTCAAGCACTCCCACGACGGTACTATTGACAAGCCGACCGCGCCGCATTAGTATTACACGTAAAAGGAGATCATCATGATTATAGCTATAAAACAAGGAGTTCCCGAAGAAGAAATCCGTATATTCGCGGCGAGTCTGGAGAAACAGGGCGTTAAGATACATTTCTCTCAGGGCGTATCACAAACCGTGCTTGGACTCATCGGCGATACCGCGGCTATTGACGCGGAGGCGCTTTCCGCGCATCATCTGGTAGAAAAGGCGATCAGGGTACAAGAACCGTATAAACGAGCGAACCGCAAACTGCACCCGGACGATACCAGCGTCAGAGTAGCCGGAGACGGCGGGAAGGTTCACCAGATTGGAGGCGGCTTTTTCGGCGTGATCGCCGGTCCCTGTTCCGTGGAGACTGCGGAACAGATCGTTTCGATAGCCCATTCGGTAAAGAAGGCGGGAGCCGGGTTCCTCCGCGGTGGCGCGTTTAAGCCCCGCACCAGCCCGTACAGCTTTCAAGGGCTGGGCGCAAACGGGCTTGAGTTGCTTCTTGAGGCAAAGAAGGCGACCGGTCTCCCTATTGTTACCGAATTGATGGACATACAACAGCTCGATCTATTCAACGACGTTGACGTTATCCAAGTCGGGGCGCGCAATATGCAGAACTTCTCCATGCTTAAAGAACTCGGACGTTGCCAGAAACCCGTCCTCCTGAAACGCGGCTATGCGGCGACCTACACGGAGTTACTCATGGCGGCTGAGTACATCATGGCTGGCGGCAACAACGACGTTATTCTCTGCGAGCGGGGTGTGCGTTCCTTTGAAACCTATACCAGAAACACGCTTGATATAAGCGCGGTTCCAGCGTTGAAGAGGCAGAGCCATCTCCCGGTTATCGTCGATCCAAGCCATGCCGCCGGGCTTTCGTGGATGGTGCCTGCGCTTTCAAAAGCCGCGGTCGCCGCCGGCGCGGACGGCGTTATCGTGGAAGTACACGACAACCCTGAAAAAGCCCTCTGTGACGGCGAGCAATCCATTACACCTGCGGCTTTCGCCGAATTGATGAAGACGCTGAAGAAATACATGGAACTTGAGGGTAAGAAGTCAACGGAAGGAAATGAAAAAGATTGAAGATTGTACCATTGGCATTGTTGGTTTAGGTCTCATGGGAGGGGCAATCGCCCTTGCCTTGCGCGGACAGACGCGGCGCATACTTGCCTGCGATATTGATCCCACGATCCTTGAAGCCGCGAAAGCGGACGCTGTTATTGACCGTGGGTTTACAGACCCACAAGAGATGTTGCCTTTATGCGATGTCGTGTACCTGTGTCTCAACCCCTCGGTTCTGCTGAGGTTCTTGGATACATGGATGCCTTCTTTTGCGGCGGAAAGCGTCTTGACCGATGTCGCGGGCGTGAAAGCTCCCATCGTTAGGGCGGTGGAGGAAAGCCTGCGTCCTGACCTTGACTTCGTTCCGGGGCATCCTATGGCTGGGAGTGAGAAGGGAGGCTATGCTCAGGCGAAGCATTGCAGTTTCGCCGGGAAAAACTACATTCTTACTCCGCTTAAACGTAATAAGCCTGAAAGTATTGACTTCATCAAGAACGTCATTTACCGCATGGGTTTTGGTTGTATAACCGAGACGACTGCGGAGGAACACGACAGGAAGATCGCCTTCACGAGCCAGCTATGCCATATCATTGCCGCGGCTCTTATTGACTGCGAGCCAGACGCGACCATCACCCGCTTCGGCGGGGGTAGTTTTGAAGACCTTACCCGCATCGCCATACTTAACGTCCCGCAATGGACCGAGCTTTTCCTTGAGAATAAGAGCGAACTTCTCAAGCGCATTACCCAATTTGAATCTAGTCTTGACAAGCTGAAGGAGTTTATCGCTATGGAACGGAAGGGCGATCTTGAGGCGTGTCTCAAGACGGTAAGGGATCGCAGATCGCGCGCACAGCCGAAGGGTGCACCCAAAGGGTGTTTAACAACTTCGCACGGGTTGTTATAAGAAAGGGAGCGCCGCTTCCATTGACCTGACGGTTACGCACCCTTCGGGTGTTTAAATACTTCACATGGGGTGTCGTCCGAAAGGGGGCGCCGCTTCCACTGACCTGACGGTTACGCTTGCAAGCAAGCGGAACCTCCGCGTTGTCTGACACCCTGCTAACTGCTAACTGCTAACTGCTAACTATTCACTATTCACTTTCATAGGAGGAGGGGGGCGCTATTTCCAAAACCTTTCGGCACACAGCTACCCTTGTGTCGCGCCCCTGTCTTCGGTTCCCCGCAAAGCGGGTCTTCCGCCACCCCCCAACCAGCCCACACGGTGGGCAAAACAAGACGCTTTAGAACACCCGAAGGGTGCGCCACCCCCCAATTCGGAAAAGCTGGGCTGAGCAAGACACTTTAAGGCGTGGAAGGCAAAGCCTGTTTGATAAAGTCCACGGACTTCGAGTCAAAGTCCACGGACTTCGAGTCAAAGTCTGAAGACTGCGAGTCAAAGTCTGAAGACTGCGAGTTAAAGTCTGAAGACTACGGGTCAAAGTCTAAAGACTGCGAGTCAAAGTCTGAAGACTGCGAGTTAAAGTCTGAAGACTACGGGTCAAAGTCTAAAGACTACGAGTCAAAGTCTAAAGACTGCGGGTCAAAGTCTAAAGACTACGAGGCAAAGTCTGAAGACTGTGAGTCAAAGTCTAAAGACTGCGAGTCAAAGTCTACAGACTGCGGGTTAAAGTCTGAAGACTACGAGTCAAAGTCTACAGACTGCGGGTCAAAGTCTACAGACTGCGGGTCAAAGTCTACAGACTGCGAGTCAAAGTCTACAGACTGCGAGGCAAAGTCTAAAGACTGCGAGGCAAAGTGAATTGCTAACTTGAATAACGCGGAGGTTCCGCTTGCGTGCAAGCGCAACCGTCATGACGGGGACAGCGGTACTCCCTTTCTAACAACACCCCGTGTGAAGTATTGAAACACACGAAGTGTGCTTGTTATAAAACGATTTATGCTGTATACTCAATCACTTCGTCATTTTTATAGATGGAGAATCTGAGAGGCGCCAAAATACCTTGGACGCTTCGAATTTCTAGGAGAATATATGCCTAAATGGTTAGAAGACGCTGTTTTTTACGAAATTTATCCTCAAAGTTTCTATGATTCTAATGGAGATGGAATCGGCGACATTGAAGGAATAATCCAAAAACTTGATTATGTGAAAGACTTGGGGTGTAATGGGATTTGGCTTAACCCGTGTTTCGATTCGCCCTTCAAAGACGCGGGCTACGACGTGCGCGACTATAAGAAAGTCGCCCCGCGCTATGGCACAAACGAGGATTTATATCGGCTTTTTGAAGAAGCTCACAAGAAGGGTATTCGGGTGATTCTGGACTTGGTTCCCGGACACACCTCCGAGGAACATGAATGGTTCACAGAGAGCAAAAAAGCGGAGAATAACGAGTTCTCCCATCGTTACATCTGGACGGATTCTTGGTTCAAACGCCCCGAAGGACTCGGCTTTGTCGGGGGCGAAGCGGAACGAGACGGCGCTTATATCCTCAACTTCTTCAAATGCCAGCCCGCTCTTAACTACGGCTTTCTAAACATGAGGGATGATTGGCAATTGCCGCCTAATCACCCTGACTGTATCGCCACGCGGATCGCGCTCATGGACGTCATGCGTTTCTGGCTTCAACACGGCGCAGACGGATTCCGCGTTGATATGGCGGACTCACTCGTCAAGAACGACGACGCTCTCAAAAGCGGTACAAGCGCCGTATGGAAGGCGATCCGCGCCATGCTCGATGAGGAATTCCCAGAAGCCTTCCTCGTTTCCGAGTGGAGTTCCCCTGATCTTTCCCTTAAAGCCGGTTTCCACGCCGATTTCCTCCTTGACCATGAAGGCGGCGGCTACAAAAGCCTGTTGCGAAACTACAAAATTGATTTTCAGGCGCGTAAGGTAGTCAACGACAAGAGCTTCTTCAAGAAAGACGGGAACCACGACATTACGAAATTCTTGGCGCAGTACCTGCCTTGGTATGAAAAGACTAAAAACGATGGGTACATCAGCCTCATCACCGGCAACCACGACACCCCGCGCCTCGGACTGAACCTGAACGACCGCGAGCTTGCCATCGCCTACGCAATGCTGTTGACCATGCCCGGCGTGCCGTTCATCTACTACGGAGACGAGATCGGCATGGCGTACCTTGACCTGCCCACCAAAGAAGGCGGCTATACCCGCACCGGTTCCCGTACCCCGATGCAATGGTCGTCTTCCACAATGAACGCAGGCTTCTCAACAGCCGAGTCGGATAAACTCTACCTGCCGATTGATCCACGCCCAGACGCCCCGTCCGCCGCCTCGCAACAAGCGGAACCCTCTTCCCTCCTCAACACGGTGAAAGCTTTGCTCCGCCTCCGCCATGCCACAACGGACTTGCAGGCGCTTCCTAACTTTGAACTCGTAAATACCGCGGACTCCTCTGACGGAACAACCTACGTGCCCTTTGTCTATAAACGGGGAAGATTCATCTGCGCGGTAAACCCAAGCGCGGAAAGAACAGCGTCTGTAATCCCCAGCGAAAAGTCAGGCGTGGAATGTGAAAGAGTCTTTGCTATCGGCGAATGTACGCTCCTAAACAACGAATGTAGCATGGAACCGCAGAGTTTCGGAATATGGAGGATAGGATGATCGAAAGACAGAGAGATAAAAAATCTGCTCTTTACGTTGTTCTTACTCTTGTTCTGTTTTTTGCGACGATTTCCCCCTTGTGCGCCAAGCCCGTATATGAGGAATCCAAGAAGGCTGTCCTCGTACATTATTACCGTTACGGCGGCGATTATGACGGGTGGAACTTGTGGGTGTGGACCGACGGTGTTGGAAAATCAATCGCCTTTGACACCCAAGACACAGACGGTTTCGCGGTGGCGTCTGTTGAATACACGGAATTCGGCGCGCTCATAAGGCGGAGTGAAAAAGGGAACGATTGGGTTGAAAAAGACGGCGACAGAGACCGCTTTATAAAGAATACAAAAGATGGCAGAGATATGGAGGTATGGATTTTGCAAAATGATGATTCCGTTTACTTGGAAAAACCAGCGATTCCCGATCCCGCGGTACTATTCGCGGTTGCAGACGCTCCTAACATGGTAACGCTTACCCTGATCAAAGCGCCAGACGATTACGGCTGTTTTAGTGTGTTTGACAGTAACGGCGTGAAACTGCCGGGGAAATCCGAAAGCAACGGAATAGACGATGAAGTCGTGATAACCCTCACGGAAGACGTGCTTGACGTGGAGAAAATTTATACGGTAAGGGATGAAACAGGCGTATTCTCTCCAAAGAATGTCGTCATGCGGGGTGTATTGGACTCTTTCGTTTATAACGGAGATGATTTAGGACTTAGCTATTCGGCGGAGCGTTCTCTCTTTAAAGTATGGTCGCCCCAAGCCGTTTCCGTGTCTGTCGCCTTGTTCGATGGACCTGGAACCTACGCCGCAAACGGCAGGGTTACGGATAATTCAGACGCATCGTTCATCCCTATGCAAAAGGAAACAGGCGTATGGACAGCGTCTGTAACAGGGGACTTGAAAGGTAAATTCTACCTTTATTATGTGGAATTCGCGGATGGGGAAAAGGGCTTTGTCCCTGACCCTTATGCGAAAGCCGTCTCGCCTAATGGTCAGCGGGCGGCTATCGTTGACTTAACGGAAACCAATCCACCGCGGTGGTCAATGGATAAGCCGCCTCTTGGCGCGTTTCAGGATGCGGTTATCTACGAGGTTCACACGCGGGATTTTTCCATTGACGAAGACTCAGGCATGATCCATAAGGGGAAATTCCTCGCGTTCACCGAAACAGGAACCAAAAACAAGGACGGGGCGCCCACGGGTATTGACCACCTCAAGGCTCTTGGCGTTACCCATGTGCACCTTTTGCCGTCATTTGATTTTGCGTCTGTGAACGAGGCGGCGCCAGACGCGGGGCGTCAAGCGTCCAATCAATTCAACTGGGGTTATGATCCGCAAAACTACAATGCGCCGGAGGGATCGTATTCTACGGACCCTTGGAACCCCATAGCGCGCATAGTTGAGTTCAAGCAAATGGTACAGGCGTTTCATGACGCGGGCATACGGGTTGTAATGGACGTGGTCTACAACCACACGTTCCAAGTTCCGGGCGGTCCTTTTAGCGCGGCGCGGGACTACTTCTACCGTACCGATAGGCTGGGGAGACTGACCAATGGTTCAGGGTGCGGGAACGAGGTTGCGTCCGAGCGTCCTATGGTGCGGAAGTTCATCATAGATTCCGTGCTTTATTGGGCAAGGGAGTACCATATTGACGGGTTCCGCTTCGATCTCATGGGACTCATTGACGTTAATACCATGGTAAGCCTCACCGAGGAATTGCGATCCTCCGTTGATCCGAGTATTATCATCTATGGGGAGCCGTGGACAGCTGGTTATTCGCCTTTGCCGCAGGACAAGCAAACGATCATCGGCAGGCAGAAAGGGTTGGGTTTCGCGGTGTTCAACGACCGGTTGCGGACTGCGCTTAAAGGCGGAAGCGACGACGACTCTCGTGGTTTTGCGAGTGGCGCGCCGGGATACGAGCAGGGTGTTGTTCGGGGTGTGATGGGATCGGTGAGCGACTTCACTGCCCGTGCGGACGAGAGTATCAACTATGTGACAGCCCATGACAACCTCAACCTGTGGGACAAATTCGCTTTCTCCTTTGGCGCGCGAAATCTGGCGGACTACCCCTATATTTTGATTGATCCAGCGAAGGACTTGTTTGAAAGCGACCCGGTTCGCGCCGCTTTACTGGCAAATGCGGTGGTGTTTACCGCTCAGGGCATCCCGTTCTTTCAAGCGGGAGACGAATTCCTCCGAAGCAAGTCCGGCGATCCCAACAGCTACGCGAGTTCTGACTCTGTGAACAAGATTCGTTGGGAGAATGCTTCTAAATACAAAGCCGTCGTTGACTATTACGCGGGGCTTATCCGCCTGCGGAGGGAGCATTCGGCTTTTCGCATGAATGAAGGCGCCGATATAGAGAAACATACTGTCGTTATGTATGACACTGACGGAAGCGTTATGAGTTTTCTGTTGAAAGACAACGCCAATGGGGACGCATGGCGGAGTATTTTTGTGGTTTACAACGGCTCTGACCAGCCACGGACTGTGGCTTTGCCTGAAACGGACGCGGTCTGGTTTCAAGTTGTTACGGACAAGAAGGCGGGTACAGAGCCGCTTGCTGAGGTTCAAGGGCAGGTAACCGTGCCGCGTTTTTCCGTTGCGGTGCTGTATACGCCGTAATTGTATTGAGTCGATATTCGCGCGGTCAGAAATACCTGACCGCGTTTTTTTAAGGAGGAAACGATGGGTATAGAAGAACTTTTTGAGAAGGCGCGAGAGGCGGCGCGGTTCGCCTATGCGCCGTATTCAAAATTCAGGGTAGGTGCGGCGTTGGTTGCCGATGATGGGAGTGTGTGGACAGGGTGTAATGTTGAGAATTGCTCGTATGGGCTGGCTATATGCGCGGAACGGAACGCCGTCTTTCAGGCGGTCGCCGCGGGCAGGCGTTTATTTACCGCTATTGCTATAGCGGCGCTTGATTCCACAGCGCCTGTTGCCCCTTGTGGCGCGTGCCGCCAGGTTTTGAGTGAATTCATGGGGCAGGACGCGGTTGTCTTTTTCGGCGGAACGAGCGCTGAGCGCGTTACCACAACCCTTGGACATCTCCTCCCCTCACCCTTCGGGTGTTTAAATACTTCACAACGGGCGTTATAAGAAAAGGGGCGCCGCTTCCACTGACATGACGGTTACGCTTGCCTTGCAAGCGGAACCTCCGCGTTGTAAGTAAGCGCCGCCGCAAGGCAGGTGTCATAAGTATGAGGGGGGCGCGTCTTTCCCTAAACGGAGGGAGGCAAACAGACGCCCATGTGGTGCGCCCCCCTGTCTTCAGCCCACGCCGCTGACCCCCGCGCCTAGCCCTCGTGCCTGCCCCCGCCCGCCCATCTTCCCTTTGCTCTCTGCTAACTGTTACCTGCTATTTGTACTTTCCCTCTTGCATATCCCCGCGCAGTAGGATATAATACTATCCATGAACACAAACGTAGAAAATAGTCGCTATAGCAAAGTCCCAGCCTCTCTTTATTCTTTACTAACTGCTAACTGCTATTTGCTCATTACTTTGCTTTGCCGCGCTAGTGCC
>JAISEA010000077.1 GCA_031264475.1 Treponema sp.
ACCTTGAGATGGTGTAAAACCTCGGTTACGTCATTTATGATTGCCATAGCAACCTCCTTGAAATAAATATAAAAAAGCCGCAGTCTTCCGGCGCCCATCAAAAAGGATTGGGTAGAGCAAGACGCTTTTAAACACACCAAGTGTGAACACCCGAAGGGTGCGGCTGTTTTCCCTGAAAGGAAATGAGAACGCCCGCGTGTGTGCGGGTTTGGCTGTACAGTACTTAAAGTTAAATCGGGGGGGGGGGTAACAATTTATTAGGGTAGCCTGCCCGTGCAAACGCAAGCGAAACATTTTGTATATTGCTAATCATAGGAATAGTATACACACCCCCTTAAAGCGTGTCAATATGTTTTTCACATGTAAGCAATTTTTTGACGTCTGACACCGCGGCTTTGTAATGACGTCCGCGTATTCCGCCGCGAAGACAGGACTAGCGGTCGTCACCCGCTCATCGGCAAATCCCCCCTGCGCTCCAGACCCGCCCCGCACAGCGGGTTTATACGGGTTTAAAGGGTGGGTCTTCCGCTACCCCAAAACAGATGAGCGGATAGCCCAAGCTATGCAAGAGTATACTCAATGGGTGTTGTATAAAGGTGTCAGGCACCGAAGCCTATCAGAACGTCTGACTTCCGCAAATACCTTTAATGAATCAGGACTCATGCCAAAAACCGTCTTTCCAGTTAAAACGACTTCCGCCTTCAAGCGGCGTTCCAGATTTCGCCGCGTCCATGACTTCTTTGTAGGTCTTTTTCTTCACATTCGTACTAGAAAAGTCAATGATAAAGCGCTTGAAACCCGCCTCTTTGAGAAATGGAATCTTATCCACAATGGAAAAAGGCTTTTTGGAAATAACGACGGACCCCTCGTCTGCTACAGTGGAAAATTCTTCGCCTCGACTGTCTGAAAACTGCCGCCACGGATAAAGGACGGTCAAATCAGCTCGTATGCGGAAAAGAGGGGGAAAGGCAAACACAGGTACGAAAATAGCGGCGCGGCTGTCGGCTTCAAACGTTTTCTCCAGATTTTGGCGGTTGTTTTCGAGTGGAGAAACAAGAGTCGTTGCGCCCAATTTGCGGATAAAGACAGCCGCGAATCGGTTGAATGTGTAAAGGTAGGGTCCTCCGATAAGCAGAACGTCCGCGCCTCTGAAAAACGAAAAATGCCCAGGGTTGTTCACGATGAATGTCGTGAATCCTTGGTCTATGAGACGGGGAATCTCCTTGGTGAAATCCGCCGCGCGCTCTTGAGGAAAATACGGATCCAACATCAGAATAACGTCTTGAGGTGAAAAAGGAAGTTGACCTTTCCCAAAGAGAGAGGCAATGTTCTTTCGCGTATAGGCGAGGATGATCTTTGACGGACGGATGGACTGCAAGACAAAGCAGTCGCTTATCTTGGACACGGATACATAGAGACCTTCTGGCAGTTTCTTGGCAAAGTCTTTTTGGGAGAGCATGGGTTTGGGTAAGACGATGTTGGGCGCTTTTTCATGTCCTGGTGTCAGATGGAATCTGTCTAAATTTTTCGGCAGAATCGGCGCGTAATGCCGAGACATAGCCCGTGTCTGAATCAGAAAAACGCTGTCACCGACATTCACGCCTTGAGGAAGCGATACCCATACGTCAGAAACGCCGTTTTCTTCTACAAACGTAAGCTTGTGGGTCAGTCTATCGGAATCGTTGGCTTTGTGAATCCGAATCGAGTCGCCTTCGACGATCTCTTTGTTTTGGGTTTGGATTAACCCTTGCCCATTTTTTATTTTCAGAATATTGCCCAAGGAAATTCCTGTGCCGCCTGTCTGATTGGGTTTCAGCCAATCTAACGGGATCGTTTTGTCCGGTAAATCCACAGAGAAATAGAAGAACGTTTTGGCGCGAGCGAAGTCGTTCTTGAGGATGTTTTTGCTTTCCTCAATGTCGCCTGAATCGAGCATATTGCGATAGGCGTGTACCACGGTTCCCACGTAGTCCGCACTCTTCATGCGTCCTTCAATTTTGAGGCTGTTCACACCTGCATCCGCTAGTTCTGGCAGTTTCTCAAGAAGTTGAAGATCGGCTGGACTAAAAAAATAACCAGCCTCGTTGTCTGTTTTGTAGAATCGCCTACACGCCTGAGTACACAAGCCTCGATTCGCGGACTTGCCGCCGAGGTAGCTGGAAAACAGACATAAGCCTGACTCGCTGACGCAAAGCGCGCCGTGAACAAATACCTCAAGTTCTACGTTTGCGCCATCGCGGATGTCCCGTATTTCACGGAGTGTCAGCTCTCGCGCCAATACGACCCGTGAAACGCCATTCTTTGAGAGAATGTTTGCGCCGCGGGCGCTCGCTATATTCATCTGCGTCGACGCATGGAGCTTCGGGAATTGCGGGAAAAAATTCTTTACCATTTCCACAATACCGAAATCCTGCACGATGACACCGTCTGGTCTGATATGGGACAGATAATTCAACATTTGAAAAATCCGATCCGACTCCCGCTGTTCAAAGACTGTGTTTACCGTTATGTAGGATTTCTTCCCAAGACGACGTAGGCTCTTAACAGCCGCTTCAGCTTGAGAATAGGCGAAATTGACGCTACGGGAGCGCGCGTTAAAATCTTTTAGCCCGAAGTAGACAGCGTCCGCACCTGCACTCACTGCGGCGTCAAGCGCTTCCGGCGACCCGGCTGGCGCTAATAATTCAAGTTTATTCATATTTTTATTCTCTAATTTCTCCAAAGAAGGAAGAAGGCGGCGACAATGGATTAGTAAGGT
>JAISEA010000063.1 GCA_031264475.1 Treponema sp.
GTCTTGGAAGACTCTCTGCGGGTCTTGGGATACATCCTACGAGTCTTGGGAGACTCCCTGCGAGTCTTGGGGGACTCCCTAGAAGTCTTGGAACACATTCTAGAAGTCCTAGAACACATTCTAGAAGTCCTAGAATACATTCTAGCAATTATGAAATACGTTCTGGGAATGGGGAGAGGGCAAGGGGAGCAAGGGCCCTTAGGCGAGTTGGGGGGTGGCGGAAGACCGCCCCTCTTTTAAACCCGCTGTGCGGGGGCGGGCTGGAGACAGGGGGGCGCACCACAGGGGCTTCTGTTTGCCAATCACGTTTAGGGAAAGACGCGCCCCCCTCCTGAAAGTGGTTAGTGAACAGTGAACAGTTAGTAGGTAGTAGGTAGCAGTGAGTAATGAGCAGTTAGCAGTGAGCAGTTAGTAATGAGTAGGATGTCATTCGTACAATACCCCGCGTGAAGTATTTAGACAGGCTTTGCCTACCTTACGGCGGCGCTGGACATGGTGTCGGACAACGCGGAGGAACCCCGCTTGGTTATAAGCGCATCCTTCGGGTGTTAAAGCGACTTGCCCCGCAACGCCCGCCTCCCCCTTAACATTGAGTAGGCTACGCTTGCGAGCAAGCGTAGCAGAAGGGTGCGGACAACGAATAGGAACCCCTGCTTGCAAGCGTGGTTCCGTCAAGACGGAGACAGCGGCGCCCCCTTTCGTACAACAACCATTGTGAAGTTGTCCAACACCCGAAGGGTGCGTAACCGTCCTGTCGGGGTCAGCGGTGATCCCTTTCAAACAACACCCATTGTGAAGTCGTTAAAACAGTTCTAACTGAAGATTTGGGGTTTTTTTCGGGCGTTGGGCGCGGGCGGGCGCCAGAGGCGCAAGCTCGGAGAGTTTAGCCAAGAAACGACTCGGCGGATTCTCGAACATCCGACCACCAAATAGACGTTGCTTCGCCCATGAGAGATACAACCCACTCTTCGCCCGCGTCATCGCAACATAGAAAAGACGCTTCTCCTCCTCAATGCGTTCTGCAAGACCAGCCGCCTCCTTCTTCTCGTATAACGTGAAAGGCAAGAACCCCTCCTCAAGAGCAGGCAGGAATACATGGGCGAATTCAAGCCCCTTAGACGCATGAATCGTCATAACACGGACCCCGTGGGACTGCACAAAGACATCATCCTCGCCGCGACTCACGGCAAGCGCATCCAAGAACGCGCCCACACCGCTATAAAAAGACGCAGTCTCAATGAGCCGCTCCACAAACCGCGGCTTATCCCCATTCCCAAAACGCAGTTCCGCCGTCCGCCTGACCACCCCCGCAGGAGCAGGTCCTTCAGCGCCCCCCTTCGCGATCAATTCCCGCAGATCGGAAAGCAAGGACGCGGGTTCATCCTCCTCCCACCACGCCTTTTCACCCACAAGCCTATAAGGCACGCCGTGATCCGACAAAGCCTTAGCAAAAGGCGCAACAAGCCCCGAAAAACGGAGCAGGATAGCAACATCGTCAAGCCCCACGCCAGAAGCATCGCCGGTCGCGACACCACTGTCCATAGCGAAGAACGACGCGCCGCCCAGAAGCATAGAAACGCGCCGAGCTACGCCCTCCGCCTCCGACTTATCCGTGGGAAATTCCTCCCTATACAAAAACGACGGCGCGGACAAATCAGCGCTCTGCAAGTCCGTATCCACGATAACGCGAGCCGCCGCAATGATAGGCGCGGCACACCTGAAACTCCGCGTCAGACTGAAACGCCCCGCGTTAGGAAAATCAACCAAGAACCGATCCATAAAACGCTTATCCGAACCTCGGAACCCATATATCGCCTGATTCGGGTCCCCCACCGCCCAAAGCGTTTGCCCCGCCTGTTCACCCGCAAACAAAAGGCGGAGTAGGGCGTATTGGGCGAAATTAACGTCCTGATACTCGTCAACAAGGATAAACCTATAGCGCCTCTGACACACGGTGCGTATTTCAGGCTCTTTCGCCAAGAGCCGCGCCGCCTCCGCTATTAAATCATCAAAATCAAACGCCAAAGGCGCCCGCGCATACAGTTTCTCTTGATAAGAACGATAAAGCGCCTCCTTTTCCTCATTGATTTGCGGCAATCCCAGACTCTCGGCAAGCGCAATAAGCCCTGCATCACCCAAAGCAGGTACGCCCTCATTCGGCAACAACAAGAAACGCTTGCGCCTCTCAATGTAATCCCCCAAACCATGAGACCGTACTCTGCGCCCCACGCATATCTCCTTGAGCAACGCCTCCTTTTCAGGCTCGGTAAGAATGGAAAAGCCGCGAGTTTCGTCCGACAAGAACTCACGGAGAAGCGCGGCGCAGAACGAGTGGAAGGTAGCCGCCGTTATCCTCGCGGAAGTGGCATTATTCGTTCTCTCCCGTAACTCCTGCGCCGCCTTGACCGTAAACGTGATCGCCAGAACCGCCGCAGGGTCAGCCCCGTTCTCCAAGAGCCGAGCAATACGGGCGCTCAACGCGGAAGTCTTACCCGCCCCAGGTCCCGCAACAATAAGCGCAGTCTCGCCCTCATAGCTTATCCATTCCGGCGGCTGGCGAGAGACAAGGGTTGGTAGGGGAGATTCCACGTTCCCCGCGAGAGCTTCTTGGATAACCACTGCGCCGCGTGCCTTAGTTTCACCCACGACTCTGGGAGCAAACGCCTTAATCACGCCGTATTCGCCGTCAAAACCGGCTTGGACGAAAACCTGCCCCGTACGCATACGAGAAACAGCGGAAGCAAGCCGCGCGCCGTCTATACCCGGCGCACGCATCTTCTCAATATCCGCGAGCGGCGCGTCTATCAGCAGAGACAGCTCGCTCCCCGCGCCGGCGATCAGCGCGTTATAAGCCGCATCAACCCTCTTCGAGCCAGAACCAACGTTGAGTAACTCACCGACAAGTTCCCGTAAGGGAATGAGCGACACATAAGGACGGCGGTTCGAGCCCCTGTAATCCGCTGGACAGGACGCCCACTCGTCAACAGGGTTATCCGCAAGCTCCATTACCCGCCCCATAACGCCCTTTGTCAAAGCCTTGCCGCATACGGGGCAGACACCGCTTGCTATTTGGCTCACCCCGCACTTTCTATGCCCATCATAGTGGTACTTTCCCTCCTGTGGATAAAACTCAACGGTGGACATGATGTCCGCCGCGTTAGGGGCGCCATGCTCTCGCTTTCTAAACAAAGCGTCAGTCAAAGACGAAAAAGAAGGTTCCATTTCAAAGACAGTCGCCTCGCGTCCTAACTTTTCAGGCGAATGAGCATCCGAATTGGAGATGATAGAGAAGCGATCCAGAGCGGAAAGCGCCCAATTCATCGGCGGATTGGACGAAAGCCCTGTTTCAACCGCCGGAATGAGCGGGGTAAGGTCCCCGTAACATTCCTCGATACTGTTGAACCCAGACTTGCCCCCAAGCGCGGAAAACCACGGGGTCCATATATGCGCGGGAATGAGCAGGGAGCGCTCGTCAGCTTCCAAAAGCAAGGCGAACAAGGTGCGAGAGTCCATGCCGAGAATGGGACGACCGTCCGAGCGAATGTTGCCGCCCGCGCCCTCTATCCGCGCTTGAAAGCGAGCCGCGGCTTCAAGAGTCGGAAGCACCACGACATGGTGGACTTTCCTCGTTTGGTCTCCCTTCTTGTAGATTGTGCTGATTTCACCGGTCAGCGCGAAATAGGGCGGCTTTCTGGTGGAACGGGGGATTTCCATGTTTGCGAGGTTTTTGTCAAACGCCTCGCGGAAGTCTTTCTTGAGGGTGAAGAAGCCGTCTTCTAGGGGTTCTAGTTGTTCGCGTAGTTCCGCAAGCCATGCTGGGTGGGTACAGTCCCCGCTCCCAATGAGGTCTATGCCTTTAATCCGCGCCCATCTATCAAGGGACGCGGCGGTCAGTTTCTTGCTAGTCGCTCTTGAAAACCGCGAATGTATGTGGAGGTCTGCTATAATTTTCATGGTAGTATTATCGTATAGAACAAAGACAAGCGTCAACACACCCTTCGGGCAGGCATAGCCTGTTAGACGACTTCACATGGGTTGTTGTACGAAAGGGGGACCCGCTGTCCCCGTCTTGACGGCTACGCTTGCTCGCAAGCGGAGCCTACTCGTTGTTTGAAGAACACCCGAAGGGTGTTTCAATACTTCACAAAGGGCGTTATAAGAAAGGGGGCGCCGCTTCCACTGACTTGACGGTTACGCTTGCTCGCAAGCGGAACCTCCGCATTGTCCGAAAGGCACACGCGAAGTGTCAGTGGAGCCTACTCGTTGTTAGGAGGAATAACAAATAACAATGAGCAGGTAGCAGGAGACCCACGCTTCGATACCTCTTTCTGCTCTTAGCTCGCTCATCTTTCTTTGCTCACTACTCACTATTCACTACTCACTTTTAAGAGGCGGGCGCGTCTTTCCCTAAACAGAGGTCGGCAAACCGTTGCCTATGTGGTGCGCCCCCTCGCTTCGGTTCCCCTTGCGCGGTCTTCCGCTACCCCCCACACTTGCACCCTTCAGGTGCTTGACGACTTCGCAAGTTCCCTGACGCACAACCGCAAAGGACGCGGGTTAAGGGCGATGTCTGGCACCGGTGCGGATAGTCCGCAGACGCGCCCCCGCAAGGAACGCGGGGGAAGGGCGGTATATGGCATGGGCGCGGATAGTCCGCAGACGCGCAACCGCAAGGGACGCGGGTTAAAGGCGGTGTGGGCATCGGGCGCGGATAGTCTGCAGACGCGCAACCGCAAGGGACGCGGGTTAAGGGCGGTGTGAGTATCAGGCGTGGATGGTTCCCTGACAAACCGTGGTTGCGTAACTTTTCCCACGCGCCGCTGTTTCATAATTTATGAAATTATCTATTTGTATCGCCGTTGCGGTTGTAGTAACCGCCCCCGTCTTTTCAGATTCTCTCGAAGAATTAGTCGGAAAAGAGCAAGCCGCTATCTTACGCGGCGGTTCTTCCATAACCAGAGTGGTACAAGACGCGGCTAAACCCGAATTGCTACCGAAAAACGCCACCGTGAAAACATGGACAGACGACGTTATCTACACCTTAGCCCCAACTATCCTGACGGAAAGCCTCAACTTCTACCAGAAGAAGAACACGTCTGACACCAGATGGACAGACGCGGAGAAGCTCGCGCTTCTAAACGAGACGCTTAACTTGAACTCCCTTTCAGGGCTGGAGTATTACTCGGAAAGTCGTAAAGCAACGCGGATATTCTATGAGACATCCCAGGTGATCGACGATCCTGTGTCTAAAAATCCCAAAGCTTCCCCGCGATACGAGACGCCGCCAGCAACCGTAACCCTCTACGCACGGCAGAAGGACTTGACCTTCGGGGACAACATCTACCAATACGACTATTACGTCTATGACAACGCACTCATATTCATCCAACAGAATCTGACAGTGCTTTCCGTGAGCATCATCCCGGCTATCGGGAAAAGCAACCTGCGATCAGTCGTGGCGGTTCTGGACGCGGAAGATTGCCTCCTCGTATATGCGGCTTCCTTTGCCAAGACCGTCTCCATACCGGGGATGAAGGGACGTATCGGTCAGTCATTTTCCAGCCGCGCTAACGCCGTACTCAATTGGTTCATCCAGCAAGCGGATAAGACGTTCCAATGATTCTTAAAAGACAGACACAGCCTGTTGGATAACTTCTCAACGGGCGTTGTCCGAAAGAGGTCGCCACTGACCCCGACAGGTACGTCTGTTAGACAGCTTCATACGGGGCGTTGTCCGAAAAGGTGAGCCTCTGACACCGACAGGCACAGTGCGGGAGGATTTACCGCGAAGGCGCATAGGCAAGATGAAGAAAGGAAAGAAAGGCTAACTAGTTGTATTTTGGAGGACGGACTCACACTGCGTGCGTTTAAAAGCGTCTTGTCTTGCCCCACCATGCGGGTTGGTTGGGGGGTGGCGGAAGACCGCCCCTTTTAAACCCGCCACACGGGGGCGGGCTGGAGACAGAGGGGCGCGACAGGAAGGCGACTGTGTGCCGAAATGTTTGGGAAATAGCGCCCCCTCCCTCTAACATTGAATAGTCTCCACTTACTTGCAAGCGTAGTCGTCAGGTTGAGAATAGCAGGATTAACAAACAAAGCCTATTAAGAAGTCGTTAAACAGGCTCCGCCTGTGTTGACAAAGTATGTTATAGATAGTATACTTTCATAAATGGAGATTCATAATGTTCAATATAGATGAAGAAAAGGATAGATTAGTTAAAGAATTAGTGAAGCAATATTCGCAAAATATAATAAGCATGGAAGAATATGAGCGCCTTTTGGAATATATAAATAAAATAGAAACAAAAAAAGAGACAAATATCATTGGGAAAATAATACAGGAAAATAGCACTGAAAACAATGAACTAACAATAACGCAAAAAAATGAAGTAATGATACCCAAAACAAGGGAAAAATATTTATCCATGTTTTCATGGAGGACGACAAATGTAAAACCAATAAACGGAAATGGCGGGAAATTTATCAGTTTATTTGGGACAAATAGAATAATAGTAGATAAGTTACCCAAAGGAACGACGATATTAAATGTAAATTCAGTATTTGGACTAACAGAGATAATAGTGTCAAGAAATATAAAAATAATAAACAAAATAGCACCGATATTTTCGGGAATATTTTCACCAAATGAAATAAATAAGGAAAATGAAGAGTTACCTGAACTATATATTATAGGGAAGGCAGTCTTTGGAAATATAACCATAAAAACAATAGATGAATTTGAAAAAGAGAAAGAGCAGGAAAAGAAATTTGAAGAGAAAGTAAAAGAAAAAGTATTAAAGAAAATATATGATAAGATATAAAAGAATAGGGCGCGCCCGCCATCTGTAGAGGACGCTTCGTAGCGGGTTTTACTTCGTAAAACAGAGCAGTTTACGATGGGAGTACTAAAGTGCCGTATACAGCCAGAACAAGAGCCGCTGTAACTTGAGCCTTTCGGGAAAACGTGTGAACGAATTAGCCATTCATACAAACAATTCACGATTCTTCATTAAATAGAAAGAATCTCTATTAACGGACGCTATAATATTGACGGCAGCTATATTTTTTTGTAATATTATTACAAGGGGTTGCAATGAATGATATTCTAACTATAGAAGACGTCGCTCAATATCTGCGCGTTTCCGAACATACGGTTTACGATTGGGCGCAGAAGGGCGCGATTCCCGCGGGAAAGATAGGAACGGTGTGGCGTTTCAAACGAGAAGAGCTGGAGAAGTGGGTGAACGCCCGTCTTTCAGGGAACACCGAGGATGTGGAATTTCTTGAAAAGAATCAGAAAGGCGATATTCATGTAGAGACGTTTCTTTCCCCAGATCGTGTTTTGTTTCTGAATCATTCAACAAGGCAGGATGCTCTTTTCGCTTTGGCGGAAAATCTCGCTACCGCGCCACAGGTGAAGAATCGCCGCGAATTGGTCGAACAAATCCTCAAGCGGGACGCGATCATGTCAACGGCTATCGGACGGGGCATCGCTATTCCTCATGTACGGCTTGCGTCCGTTACAGATTTGGTGGCGTCCGTGGGTATAAGCCGCACCGAAATCGTCGATTTCCAGCCGCTCGACGACGAACCTGTACACCTTCTGTTTATGATAGCCGCGGCGAGGAATCAACACGCCTATTATTTGCAAACATTGTCGTTTTTCAGCGCCCATCTGAGAAATCAAGGCTTGCGAAATAGCCTGCTTAACGCTCAAACCGAAAAAGAAGTGTGGAATATATTGATAAGTATAGGGTGACTGCCAATATTTTGTTATAATATATAAAAAGTGTATTTACATATAGCCTACAAAATAAGCGCCACCCAGACCTCAGCGAAGGGTTATATTACCCCGTCCATAATAACTTTGAAGCAAGGCGATAAAAAAACCGTCTGTATACAGACATATACAGGCGGAGACGATGCAGGCACCGCGGAGACAGTGCCTACTCTAATGCCCATAGGAGATGACCATGAACACTAGTATTTATACTATACCAGATTCAGAAAATCTTGTCAAGACTGAAAACGAATCTGGGGTTGTATTATTTCATTCATAATAACCTCCTCATAAATATGTTATGCTATTTTTACTTCGGTATACCCATTCGATCATAATATTCATTAAGCCACCACGTTCCTGTCAAAAAGATTTGTTTTGTGAATTCAAACTCGTCTTTAAGAGAAAGGGGTCTTGAAGAAAAGAATATTTTAGAATTATACATACATTCATTGAGACAATCTATACTGCTCTACGTGTCCGTTAATTCAAACCGTGCGAGTATATCTTCTAGGGTCTCTCTTGTTTTACATGTCCTCAGCGCGGCAATCGCCGCTTCTTTATTTTCCATAACTGGAATTGCTTCCTATTTTAGTATAGGTAAAAATCTCTATATAAGATGGCACAGAAAAATACAGGCGCGGGTGGTTACTGACGCCACCTCCACAATGAATGCCGTCCGCTAACCTATAACCCGTGATAAGAATTCGGGGTCGTCTACAGCATAACGTAAAACATCTGCCATTACGCTCGTGTATCCCTTGCCCAATGCCTTGTATTTGGCTAAACATTCAGGCATGATGCAGACGTCACCGACGGCATAGTTTTTCGTCTATTACGCCACAGTTCCCGCGCCATTGCCGCGAACTCCGCCAGCACCTCCGGTGTAGACGCAGGGCAATCTTCATCATAGACAGGATCATGCCTTACAGCCTCGGCATACTCTCGCTCTGCCTTTTCTATCTGATCTTTAGTCGGCTCTTGTCCAGCCTTTAGAGTTATTATCGTGTCCATTATAGCTCCTTTGTTCGGCTCTCGTTGCTATGCGTGCAGATATTAAGCGAATTGCTTCGCCTTTTTTATCCTTCATTTCCGTATAGACAACAAAATAAAGCTTCCCCACCTTGCCCAGCGTTTGCCACCGCTCTTCTCCCGATATATTGCTTTTGCTATCGTCAAGCCGCTCTATCCGCGCAGGATCAAGGAAAACAAGCGTAGCGGTTTTAAAACTCACATAATGTTTTTTCCAATTCAAATCCGCTTTTTTTAGGATCGAAAATAATACGCTTGTCTTTCATTATTTTATTGTATTACTTTTTTGTATGTTTGTCAAGTCTTTATTTGCCTTTCCTCCGCCTACCGTTTCTCCCACCACGCCTTTGGATAAATAATGCCGTCGATTATCCAACAGTACGCTCTTCTTTAAAGTCGCCAGCGGGGAGAGCGGAGTGCGGTTTGTGGGAGACAGCGGCGGGCGCAGACAGCGACTCGACGTCGAGTAAGGCTTATTGACTAACATATCAGAAAATTTAAAACCACTCTTGACATTAAGTATGTCGTAGAGTATAGTTGGTTATAGAAGGTAGAGGGCGAAGGCGTTTCGGACGGATAGCTCCGAGGGGCGGTTTTACTGTAGCATCGGAGCGTCGCCCCCGCCTATCTTATTTACGGGCGCACTTAACAAGCGCAAGCCAGCCCCATGTTTTATCCGCACTTCCACCGTAAAGATAATTTTCCCGCCGATATTTTTACGCATTTGTATAACAGTATTATTTTGATGTTTCGTATCGGATAGTTTTATATCAGTCGCCGTGTTTACCACATCGGCAAAAAGCAACAAGTCATCGTCTTGAAGATTATGATACGCGACCCGATAGGA